>JAUSQH010000217.1 GCA_030652895.1 Alphaproteobacteria bacterium | reverse complement strand
CCGGCGCTGCGCCTTCATGGATATTGACGAGGCGTTGTGGGACCAGGTGCACCGGGTCAACGCCAAGGGCGTGTTCTTCTGCCTGCAACGCGCGGCGAAGGAAATGATCCCCCGCCAGCAGGGGGTCATCATTAACACGGCCTCTATTGCCGGACGCGGTTATCCGGGCACATCGAACGCCGCGTATGCGGCCAGCAAGGGCGCCGTCATCACTATGACCATGCTGGCGGCACGCGCGTTGGGGCGATACAATATTACCGTCAACTCGATCTGCCCGGGCGTTACCCGCACGGAGCTGGCCCAGACCATCATGGAACTGCAATCAGAAAAAGAAGGGCGGTCACTGGCGGATATCGAGGCGCAGGCTGTCAAGGGCATCCCCATCGGGCGCATGAACGAACCCGAAGATATTGCCGAAATGGCGGTGTTTCTCGCATCGTCTGCGGCGCGCAACATTACCGGCCAGTCCATCAATGTGGATGGCGGTTTGATCATGATGTGAGGCCACAAAATAATAGTATTTTTCTAACAGGGAGGAAGCTCTGATGGCGCCAAATCTAATGCTTGAGGGCATTAAGGTTCTTGATTTCACCCATGTGCTGGCGGGACCAACCTGCACACGGCTGATGGCGGAACTGGGGGGCGAGGTGATCAAGGTTGAATCACTCGCAGGAGATCTGGTGCGCACCATGCCCGCCCTGAAGGATGGCCGCAGCGGTTATTACATTCAGCAAAACCGTGGCAAGAAATCGCTGTGTCTCGATCTGCGCAACCCCAGGGCGCAGGAAATTATTCATGGCCTGGTTCCGAAGATGGATGTTGTGGTGGAAAATTTCACCCCCGGCGTCATGAAGCGCCTGAACATCGATTGGGAGCGCCTGCACAAGCTGAACCCCAACCTCATCATGTGTTCGATTTCGGCCTTCGGTCAAAGCGGGCCGTTAAGCGGCCTGCCGGGGTTTGACTATATCGCCCAGGCTTATGCGGGCGTCATCGACATGATTGGTGAACCGGGCGGTTCACCCTATTTTGCGGGACTTGGTCTGGGCGACGTATCCACAGGCGCGCATGCATTTGGCGCGGTAAGTGCGGCGCTGTTTCACCGGCTGCGCGGCGGGGGCGGGCAGTATCTGGATATTGCGCTGCTGGATTGCCTGTTCCATTGCCATGAAATCAATGTGCAGGGGTATGACGGCAGCGATGGCGCGTTTGTGCCGACGCGCACGGGCGCGCATCATGGCGCGGTCGCCCCCATCGGCCTGTTCAAAGGTAAAGAACAGTGGCTGGTGATTATCGCCATCGGCGCGCAGTGGAATAATCTGTGTACGGTGATGGGCCGCGAGGATATGCTGAGCGACCCGCGCTTTGCCGATAATGCGGCGCGCACAGCAAACCGGCAACTGATTGTCGACGCCATCGAAAACTGGCTGCGCAGCACTTCCAGCGACGACGAAGCCGTACGTATATTGCAGGAAAACCATGTGCCGGTAGCCCCCGTATTAAGCGTACCGCAGGCCATGGCGCATCCGCACCTGATCCAGCGCCAGACCGTGCGCACCGTAACCGACCGGGCGTTCGGAAAAGTCAAAGTGCCGGGCATGCCGCTGAAATTTTCCGCTTTTCCCGAAACGCTTGACCTGCAGGCGGAATTTCTGGGGGAAAGCAACGCACAGGTGCTGCGTGATTATCTCGGCATGACGGACAGCGATATTGCAGCGCTGGCGAAAGAAGGCGTGCTGGGTTCCGAGCCGGTGCGGGGGTAGCGGATAGGCCAGCCGCCAACAACACTACTGCCGCAAATGCCTGATGCCCGAAGCAGTATAAGCCACTGCCAGAACCAGGGCTAAACCGGCCGCCGGGACCAGCACGGCATTTACGACGCCCAGCCAGCCGATCAGCAGGCCCATGACAAAGCTGCCCAGGGGCGCACCACCAACATAGGCAAGCTGAAAAATCGACAGAATACGCCCCCGGCTTTCTGCCGGGGCCGCACTCTGCACAAGGGTACGGCTCATGATCATGGTGACGCCGCCACTTCCGCCCCAAACGGCGGCCATCAGGCACAGAAGGGGAAAGGACGGCGCCAGAGAAATCATGCCAATTATGGCGCAGCTCACACAACTGGCCAGCAGCACGGCGCGGCCCTGCCGAAGCACGGGATGCATGCGCCGCAAGGCCAGCACCACAAGGGTCGTACCGACCATAAAGCTGATGTTCAACACCGCCAGTTCCGCGGAACTGCCGTGATACACGTCGCGCACCATCAATGGAATTTGCACCAGAAACACACCGGTAAACATCGTCCCTATACTGAACATCAGCAGCAGTATAGGTCGAATGGTTGCATTGCGCATGGCTGCGCCAAAACCCTCGGCGATATTCGCCAGCGCGCCGTTACGCTCCGACAACTGTGGCTTCGCCGCGGGCAATTTGCTGCTGAAAAATGCAGAGGTCAGCACCAGCCCTCCCTGCACTACCAGCAAACCAACAGCCCCCAGCGGATCGGACGACCCGGAACCGAACTGCAGCGCAAGCCAGCTTGCACATCCACCCAGCGCCAATCCGGCAATCTGACTGGCGAATTGCAGACCTGTCATGGCGGTAACGGTACGTTGAATCTCACCATCGTCTACAAGGCTCAGCATGGCGTCGCGGGCCGGTACGACGAATGCGCCAAAAACACCGATAGCGACACTGACAAACACCAGCAACCAGTAAGTAAGGAAACCCGCGCCGATGCTGCCCGCAAGACCAAGCGGCAGCAGCGCCATCATGGCCTGAAGGATAATCAGATACCGGCGCAGCTCACGCCGGTCGGCAACCACGCCGCCGAGCAAAACAATCGTCAGCATGGGCAACATGCTCAGCATTTGCGCAAAACCAACCTGTGACGGGCTGGCATGCAGCACCTGCGTCATCAGCCATACGAAGACGACACTCTGAAGCCCAATGGCACAGAAATACGGGCACATTCCAGCCAGATACCAGAACCGCGCGGAACGCGATGCCGCAGGTCGGCTCAAAGGGACACGAATTTGGGCGGGTGTTGATTTGTCTGGCCGCATTGCTGAGTTTTATACACTCTTGTTGCAGTGGAATTCGCCACAGTCGATCCCCATATAGTCGTTTTAATGTTTAGGCCTCAATGAACGAAACCCAAAGGACGATATCCATGACAATCCGATCTGCTACTGTAGCCGCGGGGCTAGCTCTTGCAGTGCTGCTGGGTACATCCATGGCGTATGCCGAAACTACATATGATGTCAAAGCCATACCCCTTGACGATGAAGGCTTAAGGGCGCTCGATCAAAAACATCTGCGTCTTGCGCGCAAGGCCGGCACGGTATGTGTACACATGGCGCCTGGTGGAGTTGTCCGCCGCGGTTCCGCACCAGTAGCGCTGGATGGCTGCAACATTTCCCAGCTTGACCACTTGGTTGCGGAGGAAAATAACCCCGCACTTTCGGCCTATCATCAAGCCATCCGCCCGGGCGAACGGTATGACCAGAACCGTTCCTGGCTATACTGGCGCACGGTACGTAGCCAGCTGTTGGCCAACAATCCTGAGCTATCTGCGCCCGCCGGCAAATAGGCTGGACGCACACGTCACAGCATGATAAAGCCAGCAACCTAACAAGTGGTGCAGCGATGATGCCGATTTATGTGTCCTCACGACGAAGAACGCTCAACGCGCCCGAAACCCGGGCGCGAAGTTAGGCGCGCGCCACTCCCTCCCCCGTCCGTCTGCCAACGGATATTCGAAGCGGAAGGCGCGGTATGCGCGCTCAGGAGCTTATTCCCGCTTTTATCTGGGAGACCAGGATCATGATCGACTATTGCTGCGAACTGCCCAAAGATTCGGGCCAGATTGAACATTTGCTGGACAGGGCGTTCGGGCCCGGCCGCTTTGCCAAGACCGCGTACCGGTTGCGCGAAGCGGTCGACTACATTCCCGAACTTTCGCTCGTGGCCTGGGAAGAGGGCGTTATGCGCGGTTCCCTGCGATTCTGGCCCATCGAAATTGGCGATGCGCATACCCCCGCGTTACTGCTTGGTCCGCTGGTAGTTGATCCGGAGCATCGCGGGCGCGGTATTGCGTTGCGCCTGATGGAATTATCGTTGCAGAAGGCGGCGGAGTTGGGCCATTCGATAGTCGTGCTGGTGGGTGACGAGCCCTATTACGCCAGAGTTGGCTTTTCCGCCGCCGCGGCGCGCGGGTTGAGCATGCCCGGACCCGTTGATCGCGCCCGATTGCTGGCCCGTGAGCTTGTGCCTGGCGCCCTGAACGGAATATCTGGTTTGATCCACAAGACCCACCCCGCTAAGGTAAGCACACATTCCCAGCCGACGGAAAGGCTTGTGGCAAACCAGTAACCGGAGAAACACCATGCGTCTGAAAGACAAGGTCGTCATTGTCACGGGAGCAGGTTCCGGTTTCGGCGCGGCCATGGCGCGGCGTTTCGCCGTGGAAGGTGCGGCGCTTGCCCTGTGCGATCTGAACGAGGCCAGCGGCATTGCAGTGTGCGATGACATCATCGCCAGCGGTGCAAAAGCCGTGTTCCTGCGGGCGGACGTAACTAACGGCCCGGATTTCAAAGCGCTGGTCGATCTTGCGCTGCGCAGCCACGGACGCCTGGACACTGTCGTGAACAATGCCGGCTATACCTACCGGCCCGGCCCTTCCGAAAAAGTGCCCGAGGAAAGCTTCGACAAGGTGTTCAACGTCAATGTGAAGTCGATTTACTGGAGCACGGTGCATGCCCTGCCGGTATTTCGCAACCAGGGCGGCGGCAGCTTCATCAATATCGCGTCAACCGCCGGATTGCGCCCGCGCCCGTATATCGCCTGGTATAATGGTTCAAAGGGCGCGGTAGTGACCCTGACCAAAAGTCTGGCAGGGGAATATGCGCCGCTGAAGGTGCGGGTGAATTGCCTGTGCCCGGTTGCCGCCGATACCCCGATGATGACCGAATTCATGGGCGGCCCCGAACGTGACAGCCCCGAAGCGCGCGCCCGTTCCGGCGCCAGCGTTCCTTTGGGACGGCTGTGCCAGCCAGAAGATGTGGCCAACGCCGCACTTTATCTGGCGTCAGACGAGGCCGAATTTATCACGGGTGTTGCGCTTGAGGTGGACGGCGGCCGCTGCGTATAGCGCGGGCCGGTAAAATCGGGCTCTATCCGGTCTGCCGGATCGCAGGGCGTTTCCAACAGACCGGTTAGCGTCTTTCGTGCGTTCGGCTTAACTCAATGCAAAGCCTTCATAGTCGTGGGCAGCCACTTCGTCGCATTTTTCCTTATAGGCCGGTGCGCCGCCCGCATAGAGCAAGAAGGTGCGCTTTTTCTCCGGCATATTGATATTCACGCCCATGAACCAGCTATCGGTCTTGGTGAAAAGTGAATTCTGCGCGGACTCAGCCACATGCTCCGTCCACTCGTTTTCGGCTTCTATTGTCGGCTCGATGCGCGTCAACTTTTTGTCGCCCATATATTGCATCAGATACGACACCCATTCAACATTCATTTCAATGCAGCGCGGAATAT
>JAUSQH010000334.1 GCA_030652895.1 Alphaproteobacteria bacterium | reverse complement strand
ATCGGGTTCATGCCGGCGGCGACCGATTTTACGCCTTCGCGTACGATCGCCTGCGCCAGCACGGTCGCGGTGGTGGTGCCGTCGCCCGCTTCATCATTGGTGCGCGACGCAACTTCGCGAACCATCTGCGCGCCCATATTTTCGAACTTGTCTTCGAGGTCGATCTCTTTGGCGACGGTTACGCCGTCCTTGGTGATACGCGGCGCGCCGAAGCTTTTGTCCAGGACCACATTGCGGCCTTTGGGGCCGAGGGTGACCTTCACGGCGTCAGCCAGAATATCGACACCGATCAACATCTTGTCGCGGGCGTCGGTGGAAAATTTTACATCTTTTGCAGCCATAATCGTTGACCTCGTTTTCTTGCAATTTGCGGGTATTCGCGTGGATTAGTGGATCAGGTGGGCCAATCAGTCGCTCAGTCGATCACGCCCAGAATGTCGCTTTCTTTGAGGATGACCAGTTCCTCGCCCTTGATTTTTACTTCGGTGCCGGAATACTTCCCGAACAGGACGCGGTCGCCCTTCTTGACGGTAACCGGGATGATCTCACCCTTTTCGGTACGCGCGCCGGCGCCAACGGCAATCACTTCGCCTTCTTGCGGCTTTTCCTTGGCGGTGTCCGGGATAATCAGGCCGCCAGCGGTTTTCTCATCCGCCTCGATGCGCCGCGCCAGTACCCGATCATGCAATGGCCGAAATGTCATTTAGCAACTCCCTCAAACAGTTGGCGCCACGCTATATGAGCGCCAATTCGGTTCCTGATAATTCGATGGATGGACATTTAGCACTCGACATAAGTGAGTGCTAAACTCCGCTGGAGATTTAGGCCATTGCGCCTAGCGTTTCAAGTAAAAAGTGTTGATATACAGCCCATCGAAAGCTTCCAAGGCCGCACAGTCTCTATATAACTCATTGACTTTAATGTATTTTTTTATATTTACGGCTCTAGTGAGCCGGTCAGGGCGCGCGCGAATTGGTCTGCATCGAAGGGCCGCAGGTCTTCAATGCCCTCGCCAATGCCGATGGCATGGATTGGCAGGCCGAATTTTCGCGCCACCGCCACCAGAATACCGCCACGCGCCGTGCCATCCAGTTTGGTCATAACCAGACCGCTGACCTTGGCCACTTCGCGAAATGCCTCGACCTGGGAAATCGCGTTTTGGCCCGTGGTTGCGTCAAGCACCAGCAGCACCGCATGCGGCGCGGTTTCATCGAGCTTGCCCATTACCCGGTTGATCTTGCGCAGTTCCTCCATCAGCCCGGCTTTGTTTTGCAACCGGCCGGCGGTGTCGATCAGCAGCACGTCCATCCCGGCCGCGCGGGCCTGCGACAGGGCCTCATATACCAGACCGGATGCATCAGCTCCCTGCTTGCCCGCAATGACGGGCGCACCGGCGCGCTCGCCCCAAATCTGCAACTGCTCAATGGCGGCGGCGCGAAACGTGTCCCCTGCCGCGAGCATGACCGTGTGGCCTTCGCCGCGCAGCAGATGCGCCAGTTTGCCGATGGTGGTGGTTTTGCCGGTTCCGTTCACGCCGGTGACCAGAACAACAAAAGGTTTCTTGCCAGGGTCAATTGATAGCGGCACGGCGGCGGGGCGTAAAATACCGGCAATATGCGTCGCCAGAAAGGCGCGCACTTCTGACGCGGAAATATCCTTATTGAGACGCTCCCGTCCAAGCGCGCTGGTGACTTCGTGCGCCACGTCGGCGCCGAGGTCAGACAGGATGAGTAAATCTTCAAGCTCTTCCAGCGTTGCGGAATCGAGTTTCGCTTTAGTGAAGACGCCGGTGACGCCATCAGACAGGGCATTGGCCGAGCGGCTCAGCCCCTGACGTAGTCGCGTAAACCAGCCTTTACCGGCCGGGGCTTCGGGGACCGGTTGAATTTCCTCAACAGCCTCTTCAGGCAATGGCTCCGCCGTCTCGGGTATCGCGTCTGGCTTTTTTTTACCCCAGGGCAAGCGCATCAGCCAGCACCCCTGGTACCGGTGAGATGTTCGCCGTGAACACCGGTGAGTTGCACCATCTGCAGACTGCCCGGCTCGCAAGCGCTGTCGAGTTCCACCTCGGCATAACACTCCGTGCGTCCGCGGGTCTCTGTTTCCATCAGAATCAGCGCGTATGTGCCTGTCAAACCGTACAAATGATCTTGCAACGCCCGCGCGCCAGCTGCGCGCAGTCTTGCGGCGCGTTCCTTGCGCACGGCGCCTGGAAGTTGCGGCATGCGCGCCGCCGGGGTTCCCTCGCGCGCCGAATACGGAAACACGTGCAGATACGTCAATCCACACTCGTCGATCAATCGCAGGCTGTTTTCGAACATATCTTCTGTTTCAGTCGGAAACCCGGCAATCAGATCGGCGCCAAGAACGACATCGGGGCGCAATGCCCGAAGCCGCGCACATAGGGCAATCGCGTCAGCGCGAAGATGCCGCCGCTTCATGCGCTTCAGAATCATGTCGTCGCCCGCCTGCAGGGAAAGATGCAGATGCGGCATCAGGCGTTTTTCAGTGGCGATCGCTTCGAACAATGTTTCGTCCAGTTCGATCACATCCAACGAGGAAAGCCGCAAACGCGCCAGTTCCGGTGCATGTTTCAAAATTTGCGCCACCAGACGGCCCAGGTTCGCACGGCCCGGCAGATCGCCGCCATAAGACGTAATGTCCACACCGGTCAGCACTACTTCGTGGTAGCCGTTGGAGACAAGGCGGCGCACCTGATCAACGACTTCGCCCGCAGGAACACTGCGCGAATTGCCGCGCCCAAACGGAATGATGCAGAAAGTGCAGCGATGATCGCAGCCATTCTGAATTTGCACAAAGGCGCGCGCGCGGCCCTCCAGCCCTTCGATCAGGTGCCCCGCCGTTTCACGCACCGACATGATGTCGTT
>JAUSQH010000197.1 GCA_030652895.1 Alphaproteobacteria bacterium | reverse complement strand
CGGCCGGCAGCAGCGCCGCCCCGCCAAGGGCGATCAGGCCGTTACGTGCCAGTGAAGTGCACGACAGCAGGGTCCGACGCATCGCCACGATTACGCCCGACATGGTTCGCCCCAAACCGCACGACTTTACGCCCGGCGCTTCAACCCGCCGTTCGCGAATCGAACGACAATATCCCCAACGGGACTCGGGGGGTAAGAGTCCAGATCGTGAACGTGAATCGCGATGCAAAAAAATGCATTGGGGTGAGCTTTGAGAAAATCGATTTGGTAAAATTGGCGCTGTTTTCGCTCCGATCGCGCCAGGAAGCGGAACCGCGGCGACCCGCTAGCTAGCGGCCGGTCGATCCGAAACCGCCGGTACCCCGATCGGTGGTGGAAAGCGCTGCGGCGGGAACCAGTTCCGCCATCACCACCGCGGCGATAACCATTTGCGCGATGCGCTCGCCGCGCCGGATCGAAAAGGACGCATCGCCATGGTTGATCAGCAGCACGCCGATCTCGCCGCGATAATCCGCGTCGATGGTGCCGGGCGAGTTCAGCACCGTGATGCCGTGCCTGGCGGCAAGCCCGGAGCGCGGCCGGATTTGGGCCTCGAAGCCCGGCGGCAGCGCGATCGTGAGCGCGGTCGGAACCAGCGCATATTTACCAGGCGCCAGCAGCATCGGCGTGTCTTCCGGCACCGCCGCCAGCAGATCGAGGCCCGCGGCGTGCGCGCTCTGATAGGCCGGCAGCGCCAGGCCCTCGCCATGCGGCAATTGCCGGATCTCGACCTTGATGGCGCTCACAATGTCTTCTCCGGGGTCTTGCCTGTCAGGCTGCTGGCGATCCGCGCCACCAGTTCGGTGGCGACCTGTTCCTTGCCCATGACCGGCCAGGATTCGACTTTGATATCGGTGCTGGCTGCCCCGCCATCGCGGGTCAGCAGATGAACCGTGTTGCGGTCGCCGCCCATCACGCCGGTCGCGGGCGATACGTCGTTGGCGACGATCCAGTCGCAGCCCTTGCGCGCCAGTTTCGCCCTGGCGTTGTCGATAAGGTGCTCGGTCTCGGCGGCGAAGCCGATCACCAGCGGCGGGCGCTTGTCGCTCAGCTTTGAAATCGTCGCAAGGATGTCGGGGTTTTCCACCAGCTGCAGCGGCGGCATGCCGGCGGCGGTCTTCTTCAGCTTCTGCTCGCCCGCATTGGCGACGCGCCAGTCGGCGACGGCGGCGGCGAAGATCGCGATATCGACCGGCAACGAGGCTTCGACCTGCTCCAGCATGTCGCGCGCGGACTCCACATGCTTCACGGCGACCCCCGCGGGATCGTCGAGGTCGACCGGGCCGGTGACCAGGATGACGTCGGCACCGGCGGCCTGCGCCGCCGCGGCGATCGCAAAACCCTGTTTGCCGGAGGAGCGGTTGGCGATGTAGCGCACCGGATCGATCGGCTCATGGGTTGGCCCGGAAGTGACCAGTGCGCGCAATCCCGCCAGAGGTTTGACGGGCGGGGAAAGTGCCGATATGACCGCCGCCACGATCTCGTCGGGTTCCGCCATGCGCCCGGGGCCGTATTCACCGCAGGCCATATCCCCTTCATTGGGTCCGACGACCGCCACCCCATCGCCGCGCAGGGTGGCAAGGTTGCGCTGCGTCGCCGCATGCCCCCACATGCGCACATTCATGGCGGGCGCGATCAGCACCGGCTTGTCTGTCGCCAGCAGCGCCGTCGTCGCCAGATCATCGCACAGGCCATGCGCCATTTTCGCCATCAGATCAGCCGTTGCGGGCGCCACCACCAACAGATCGGCATCGCGCGAAAGCTGAATATGTCCCATTTCCGCTTCGTTCATCAGATCGAACAGTTCCGAATAGACCTTGTCCCCGGACAGGCTGGCCACCGATAGGGGGGTGACAAACTGCCCCCCGCCCGCCGTCAGAATACAGCGCACCGTAGCGCCGCCAGCCCGTAGGCGCCGGATCAGATCGAGGCTTTTATAGGCAGCGATACCGCCGCCAATGATCAGTAGAATACGCTTGCCCGATAACATGTGCCTGACCCGAATGGATAGGGTGGGAATTGGTCTAATTTACTATACGTAAATGTAAATTGGAAGGGCGCCCAAGTTCTTTCAATTTGATCCCGTCGAATCTGTTCCTTGGTATGGGAGGCCATCATCATCCAATTGCGCTTGCACTAAGGCTGCGAGATAATCTTCCATATCAGTGAAATCGAGATGCCCATTTTCCCAGGCATCGTCGGCAGCTTTTAGCGCTTTTTCGTAGCCATCTCGGCTCTCTCTTATTCTTTCAGGAAGAATTTTACGCCCAGGGAGAAGTGATCCGCTGCGAACGCATAGGAGATAATAACATATGGCGCGGGCTGTTCTTCCATTACCCTCAACGAATGGGTGAATCCAATTTAGACGCCACAACCCATAAGCCGCCAGCTCTGTCGGTGTCCAAATGTACCAGTTTTCATGAACATTGGAGATGAATCGATCCATCCAATCCGCCACCTCTCTAAAATGCGGCGGTTTGTGGTCACCTACATATATGGGTTCCTGGCGAAATCTTCCACCAAATGCCGAAACATTCGCAACTGCCACATGGTTAAGTGCCCACAGCATGTATTTGTCAAAAGCAGTTGGCCCCTGCTTGATACCTATTTCAATGCAGTTGGTCATCAAGTCATACTGCCGGATCAGGTTTTGTTCCTGAACCCGATCGTATAACCCTTTATCTTCCTCTTCTAAAACCAGCATTGCAAAAGTCCGATACTATACGGCACCTCCCCATTATTTATGCCGTTACCCGTATATGCTTGGTTGCCTTACGCGCCGATGCTTTGGTGATTCCCGACCCCTCTGGCGCATTGCCATAGACGAAACTTGCCCGCTGCTCTTGAAGTAGCTCTTCTGTAATAACTATTGTTTTTGCATGCTCCAATTTCTCCCGAAGTTCGGGGCGGTCAGGAGCCCTTCTGAGAGCTGATTTGCGATCTGCCATTTTGCTTCCCCTTTAGACTATTTAGCGAGCGTCTTATCAAAGCAACTCGCCAATATTGCGCTTTTCATCATTCCTAATATCAATACAACAAGACCAAATAGCTTACGTAATTTAGGAATGATTACCTAACAACTATATTCTTTTCGGGCGTGCGTCGCTAGTTCTATATTTTTTCACACTCAAATTAAACCCAGCTTAACACCAGCGCTAATATCGCGGCTCCGGCGACCCACCAGCCAGCGCGGTCGAAGCCGTTACTGGCAGGGACATCCTCTTTGTCCGGCTCTTCCGCGTAAAAGCGTTCGGCGGCGCGTTCGGCACGCTCAATCAGATATGGCAGGTTTGGCAGGGCGCGGGCCAGGGCGGCGGCGCCTTCGACAGCCTCCGCAAGCCGCGCCTCCGGCCCCAGATGATCTGCAATCCAGCCCGCGATAACCGGCTCCGACACCGCCCAGAAATCCACATCCGGGTCCAGTCCGCGCGCCACCCCTTCCACCACCACCATGGTTTTTTGCAGCAGCAGTAATTGCGGCTGGGTGCGCATGGCGAAGGTTTCGGTCACCTGAAACAGTTGCGCCAGCAGACGGCTCATGGAAATCTCGGACGCGCGCAGACCAAAAACCGGCTCGCCCACCGACCGCAGCGCCTGGGCGAACGCATCAACGGATTTGCCGGTGGGTACAAACCCAGCCTCGAAATGCACTTCCGCCACGCGGCGGTAGTCGCGGCGCACCATGCCGTACAGAATTTCTGCCAGATAGCGGCGGCTGCGCGGATCAAGCCGCCCCATAATCCCGAAATCCACGGCGATAACGGCGCCGTCGCGCCCGACAAACAGATTGCCCTGATGCATGTCCGCATGAAAGAAACCGTCGCGCATGGCCTGTTTGAGGAACAGCGTGATCACACGCGCGGCCAGCCGTGGAAGATCATGCCCCGCCGCACGCAGCGCCGCAGTATCGCCAATGGAAATGCCGTCCACCCATTCCAGGGTCAGCACCCGGCGCCCTGTGCGCCGCCAATCGATGACCGGCACCCGAAATTCGCCCGCCGCAATTTCCGCCGCCATATTTTCCGCCAACTCGGATGCGGCCGCCGCCTCGTAGCGCAAGTCCATTTCCAGGGCTACACTCTCGGCCAGAATGCGCACGACTTCCGTCAGGCGCAACCGGTGCAGCGCCGGCTGGGTGCGCTCAACCAGTTGCGCCGCCCAGAAAAAACTGGCCAGATCACGGGTGAAAGCATGTTCCACGCCCGGGCGTAAAATTTTTACCGCTACCTGCTGGATGGTTTGCGCATCGTCCGTTTGCGTCTTGTCTGCGACCCGCGCCTGATGCACCTGTGCGATGGAGGCCGCCGCAATGGCCGGGCCAAACTCTATAAAATGATCAACAAGCGTCCCGCCCAGTTCCTGCACAATAGCGGCCTCCGCCTCCAGCTGCGGAAACGGCGCCAGCCGGTCCTGCAGACGCATCAGATCGCGCGCCAGTTGATCCCCAATCACATCCGGGCGTGTCGCCAGCATCTGCCCCAGCTTGATATAGCTAGGCCCCAGATCCTGCAGCGCCTGGGCCAGCCGTTCGCCCGGCCGCGTGCTGTCTGACGCCTGTGCGTCCATTTCCCCGCCCGCTTCCCAGGGCAGACGCAGCCTGGCCAGCCAGTGGGCGATACGGATCGCCGGTGGTGGCACAGGCATATCCGTAAAGGGAAACAGCGCGTCATGGCGCGCCAGCACCCGCGCGGCGCGGATCAGGCGCCGGCTGTTGTCAAATGCGGCAAAGGGGTCAAACATGGGCGTGTTTATATCCGCCAGCCGGAATGAATGGCGGCGATACCCGCCGACTGATTTCGGTACGTCACCTGTGAAAATCCGGCATCCGCGATCATTGCGGAAAATTTACGCTGATCGGGAAATTGCCGGATGCTTTCCGCCAGATATTGATAGGCCTCCCGGTTGCCGCCAATCACGCCGCCCAGCAAAGGCATCAGTTTGAAGGAATAGAGATCATACAGCGTATCCAGCCCCGGCAGGTCCACGGCGGAAAATTCCAGACACATAAACCGCCCGCCGGGTTTCAGCACCCGGTAGGCTTCGCACAACGCCGCATCAATATGGGTGACATTACGAATGCCAAACGCAATCGTATAGGCGTCAAACGTCTGGCCCGGACAGGGCAGGCGCTCTGCATCCCCGGCCAGCCAGTGTATGGGGGCACTGGACGCGCGCTTGCGCCCCTCATTCAGCATACTGACATTAATGTCGCACACGGTAATATCCGCCTGGCCCTGCACCCGGTTCAGCACCCGTTGCGCAATATCGCCGGTGCCGCCCGCCACGTCGATCAATTGCAGCCCGGCGCGCGGGCGCAGCCAATCCACCATCGCCGCCTTCCACAGCCGGTGCATACCCCCCGACAGCACATCGTTCATCAGATCATAGCGGCTGGCGACCGCATCAAACACGCCGCCCACCAGGCGCTGCTTGTCGCCAGAAGGGACTTCCCTGAAGCCAAAATGCGTGGTCGATTTCATATTTGTACCATAGCGCAGTATCGGCTTAGATTGTACCGCTCAGTTCATTGATCCCGTATAGAGATTTTAGAGGAAACCCCATGTCCGACGCGCAGCCAGTCAAACAGTATGATGCCATTATCATTGGCGCAGGCGTTACCGGCCTGTATCAGCTTTACCGCCTGCGCGAACTGGGACTGTCCGTGCGAATATATGAGGCGGCCAGCGGTGTCGGCGGGACCTGGTTCTGGAACCGCTATCCGGGGTGCCGCTTTGACTCCGAAAGCGCCAGCTATGGCTATTCCTTTTCGGAGGAATTGCTGCGGGAATGGAACTGGACTGAAAAATTTTCGCCCCAGCCCGATACCCTGCATTATCTTAATTTCGTCGCTGACAAGTTTGATCTGCGCAAGGACATTACCTTCAACAGCCGGGTACGCGCGGCAAGCTTTGATGAGACTGCGAATGAGTGGCGGATAGAAACCGAAAACGGCGAACGCGCCCGCGCGCGGTTTCTGATCACGGCGCTGGGGCCCCTGTCGGCGCCCATCATGCCCGACATTCCCGGCATGGACGATTTTAAGGGTTTGTCGTTTCATACCTTCAACTGGCCCGCTGATCCCGACGGATGGGGCGGCAGGGATATTGGCT
Organism: Alphaproteobacteria bacterium; assembly: GCA_030652895.1. Lineage (GTDB taxonomy): Bacteria > Pseudomonadota > Alphaproteobacteria > UBA11222 > UBA11222 > UBA11222. The sequence continues at coordinate 6,652 of JAUSQH010000197.1, read as the reverse complement.
ATGCAGGCAAGCGGGTCGGCATTATCGGTACCGGGGCCACCGGCGTGCAGGTAATCCAGGAGGTCGCCAAAACGGCGGGGCATCTGACGGTTTTCCAGCGCCGGCCCAACTGGTGCTCGCCGCTGGGCAACAGCCTGATTACCGAAGAGGAACAGGCCCAGATCAAGGCCAGCTATCCGGAAATATTCAAAAAATGCAAAACATCCTTTGCAGGCATGGTGCATGATTCGGACCCGCGCTCGGCGCTGGACGTTTCCGCCGAGGAACGCGAGGCGCTGTTTGAAAAACTTTATTATGGGCCGGGGTTTTCCCTGTGGCTGGGGGCGTTTGCGGATATTTTCACGGACCGCAAAGCCAATGATCTGATCTCGGAATTTGTCGCAAAGAAAATTCGTCAGCGGGTGAAGGACCCCAAAATCGCCGAAAAACTCATCCCGAAGGAGCATGGCTTCGGCACGCGGCGCGTGCCGCTGGAGACCAAATATTATGAGGTCTACAACCAGCCCAATGTGACCCTGGTGGACATCAGTGAAACCCCGATCGAGCGCATCACGCCATCCGGCATCAAAACCGGCGGCCAGGAATATGAGCTGGACATACTCATCTATGCTACCGGGTTTGACGCAGTGACCGGCGCCCTGACCCGGATCGATATTACCGGCGAGGGCGGTGTGAAACTGAAAGACAAATGGGCCAATGGCCCGCGGTCCTATCTGGGCCTGCAAAGTGCGGGCTTCCCCAATCTGTTCACCCTGGTTGGCCCGCAGGGCAATTCAGCGCTGTGCAATGTCCCGCGCTGCGCTGAACTGAACGTGGAATGGGTGACCGATTTCATACGCCATATGCGCGATACGCAGATGACCCGCGCCCAACCCGCCAAAGCCGCGGAAGACGCCTGGGTCGATGAAGTGGCCGAAGCGGCCGCCACAACCCTGCTGGATAAAACCGACAGCTGGTACACCGGCTCCAATGTGCCCGGCAAGAAGCGCACCTTCCTGATCTGGGCCGGCGGCAATGTGGCCTACCGCGAAAAACTGGCGGACGTGGCGGCGAAGGACTATGCGGGGTTTGAGATCAGGTAGCGCCACCAAAAGAGGGGGGACTACAGCTCCAGGGATTTGTTCTCCGCCTGTTGGTCCCCAACCCGTACGCGATATGATTTGACTGCTTCGCTCAGGATTGGAAAATTCGCCCGGATATGCCCGTATACCCGCAGGGCAACCAACACATCATATGTGTGCGAGGTGTCGTTACGGTCACTCAGCATTTGCAGCCAGGCGGCTTCATGATTAATCCATTGCGCCATGAAAGCCTCACGCAATACGGCGCGCGGGGTGGTGGCGGCAATGCCGTCCGCCTCCAGCATGCGTTTTAGCGTTTTCCAGTTCAGTTCAAAGACGAACTCAAAGCGCTGGATTGTGCCGTCAATCGCCAACGGGTTGGTTTCGGGTTCATCCAGCGCTTCCTTTAACCGGCGCACGGCCAGCTCCAGATTACGCAGTGATTGTCCGATTTTATCCGCGCTCATACAGCAAGCGCCCCTCCGCCATGATCCGCTCCGCCAGTTCGGGGGCTACCTCTTCGAACCGGACGACATCGACCTTGAGTAAAGTGTCCGCGCCGTCAACGGCCTCGCAAATGTCCGCCCAGACGCGTGCGTCGGCCTTCGGGCAGGCAATTGCGAGATCAATATCGGAGCGCGGCTGCGCCTCGCCTCGCGCCCGCGAGCCAAACAGATAAATCCGCTCAATCTGCGCAAAGCGCTGCAATGCCTGCACAACGGTTTGCGCCGGATCGGTCTGAACGCCGGAATGGATGGCCGAAGTCATCATCAAAACATAGAGGAATCAGCGGGCCTGCGCTATAAAAGATCATGCCTGAATTACCTGAAGTTGAAACCATCCGCCGGGGGCTGGCGCCGCGCCTGACCGGGCGTCGCATTGTACGGGTTGATCTTAACCGGCCCGATTTGCGCTTTGCGTTTGGCGACGGCTTTGCGGCGGGGCTGACCGGGCAGACCATTCTGGGGGTGGACCGGCGGGCGAAATATCTGTTGGTTGCACTGGAAAATGGCGCGACGCTGCTGTCGCATCTGGGCATGACCGGGCGCTATAGCTTTGATCCGGAACCCAAAGCGCATGATCATGTGGTGCTGCACCTTAGCGACGGGGTGCGGCTGGTCTATAGTGATCCGCGCCGCTTTGGATTTATGGAATTAATTGCGTCTGGCGCGTTAGGCCAAAACCGTTTCCTGGCTGGCCTGGGTATTGAGCCGCTGGGTAATGAACTGGGCGGCGCGTATCTGGCGGGCCTGCTGGCGGGGCGCAAAACGCCGCTCAAGGCCGCACTGCTCGATCAGCGCATCATTGCGGGGCTTGGCAATATTTATGTGTGCGAGGCGCTGTTTCGGGCAAAGCTTTCGCCGCGCCGTCTGGCGGGCACTGTAAAAAAGGCGCGCGCCGAAAAACTGGCGGACGCCATTCGCACCGTGTTGCAGGACGCGATTGCCGCGGGCGGGTCCACCTTGCGCGATTATGCCGCCGCCGATGGCGCGCTGGGCTATTTTCAGCACGGGTTTGAGGTTTACGGCCGCGAAGGCGAGCCGTGCAAGCACTGCGCAAATCCCATCGCCCGCATTGCGCAGTCGGGGCGCTCCAGCTTCTATTGCGCGCGCTGTCAGCGCTGAAGTTCCATGCTATACTGACTAAAATCCTGCAGGCGCGAAAGGAAGCATCCTCATGGCATATGAAAATATCATCGTTGAAACCCATGGCCGGGTCGGGCTGATCCGGCTGAACCGGCCGCAGGCGTTGAACGCGCTGTGCGCGGCGCTGATGGCCGAACTTACCCAGGCCGTTGACGGGTTTGAGGCGGATGACAACATTGGCTGCCTGGTGCTGACCGGCAGCGAACGCGCCTTTGCCGCGGGCGCCGACATCAAGGAAATGCAGCCCAAAACCTATATGGAGGCGTTCCGGGAAGACTTCATCACGGCGGGGTGGGAGCGCGTAACCCGCGCGCGCAAGCCGGTGATCGCCGCCGTTGCGGGTTTTGCGCTGGGTGGCGGCTGCGAACTGGCCATGATGTGCGACTTTATCCTTGCCGCCGACACCGCCAAATTCGGCCAGCCGGAAATCAATCTGGGCGTTATGCCGGGCGCGGGCGGCACCCAGCGCCTGACCCGTTTTGTCGGCAAATCCAAGGCCATGGAAATGTGCCTGACCGGGCGCATGATGGACGCGGTCGAGGCGGAACGTTCCGGCCTTGTCAGCCGTATCATCCCCGCCGCCGATCTGGTGGCCGAAGCGTTGAAGGTGGCCGCCGTGATCGCGGAAAAATCCCTGCCCATCGCGATGATGACCAAGGAATCCATCAACCGCGCCTATGAGGTGTCGTTAAGCGAAGGGGTGCGGTTCGAGCGCCGCCTGTTCCATTCCCAATTCGCCACCCAGGACCAGAGCGAAGGCATGGCGGCCTTTATTGACAAGCGCCAGCCCAAGTTCAGCAACGAATAGCAGGAGGGGGCGCTAGGCGCCCTCGCCCAGCAACCTGTCCACCAACGCCTCGCAGCGCCCGCGTTCGGGCGCGCCAAACTGCTGGATGCGCACGGCATAGGGATCGCCGCTAAAGAATATTTCGTAATGTTCCTGGCGGCTGCCAAATTCAGTGGCGACCGCATCCCAGGCCAGCTTTTGCAGTTGCACTTTTTTGCGCGCTTCCATCCCCGGCCCGGCCAGCACGTTTTCCAGCGAAGCCGTGATTTCCGCGTTATCGAAGTCGCCCTCGGTCGGTGTCATCACAAACCCGCTGGAGCCGATACGCCGGATCACGTCGCACACCTGGGTATTGACCATCGGGAAAAACTGCCGCATCGCCGCACCGCCCACGAAGCTGTGGAACGGATGCACGCCGCGGGCCACTTCGAAGGTCTGCGAATAATCCGCCGTGCCGCCGGTGAACTCCTTGGTGGCTTCAATCCGGCGCAGGGTTTCGTTGGCGGCCGCCGTGATCATCCCCTCGGCGATCTGCACATAGCCGACAAGCTCCCCCAGCATTTCCTGATAGCGCGGCATTTTATCGCGCCCGCTGACCGTGGCCAGCTTGCACGCCAGCCCGGTCATAAAGCGCAGCTTTTCCGTGCCGCGAATAACCGCCTGCAATCCGACATGGCCGGGAAAGGCGACAATCAGCGCATTATAGGCGCGGATGTCGCCCGCCACAAACACCCGCTCCCACGGGATCAGCACATTGTCGAAAAACGCAATCGCATCGCCTTCGTCAAAGCGCCCGGACAAGGGCCGGTCAAACCGGCTGCGCCCCTGATCATAGGTTTCGCGCGCCACAAAGCGCAGGCCTTCTGCGGCCACCGGCACGGCGAATGCGGCGCAATAGGCCTCTTCGCCGGGCTTGCGCGGCATGAACGGGCCGACCAGCAATTCGTCGCTGACCGGCGCCAGGGTGGACAGCATGCGCGCCCCATTGACGATGATCCCCGCGCTGGTTTCCTTGACGATGCGCATCGAGGCCTGCGCGTCGGGGCCTTTGGTGCGGTCGATCTGCGGATCAACCAGGGTGTGGGTCATGGCGACGTCGTTGTCGCGGCAATGGGCGTAATAGGCGCTGGCGTTATCGGCGAATTTCTTGTCCTTCGCCCCCAGCACATGCGGCACCATCGCCATATCGGTGACCCAGGCGTTCATGAAATCCGGCAACCGCCCCATCAGCCCATAGGTGAATTGTGAACGCGCCCGGTCGCCCGCCACGCGCGCCTCCATCAACGCCCGGTCCGTGCCCGCCAGAAACGAATTGCTGACCCGTGCGCCATCCTTGGGCGAGGCAAAGGTCAACGCATCGCGCAGTTCCGCATCATGATGCCGGTCATAATGGCGCGCCAGTTCCCCCACCACGCCGCGAAAGCCGTGATACTGCGTGACATCGCGCACCAGCTCCCCATTTACATGAATGCGCCGTCCGTCCTGCAGCCCCTTGATATATTCCGCCCCCGTGCGCGCGCCCATGCTGTTGCCTCCCGGTTTTGTTTTGATGAAAGTAACACGCGTTTTTGTGGAGATGGTACAGATTCCAGATTAATCTGCCACACTCAGCAGGCGCCACCAGTCCTGTGTCGCATACAGCACACGCACAATGGACACACCGTCCGGGCGTGGTTGGTAGAAAATCAGATAATTTTCGAACGCCTTGATCCGCCATTTGCGGATATCCGTCAGTTCCTTATGCTGTAATGTCAGTGACCCACCCATCATTGGTTGTGCGGCAAGATCATTAAAGCTGGATTCGGCATTGCTCAGAAAACGTCCGGCGGCAGCTTCGCCCGCGTTTTGCGCCAGATAGACAAAATGTGCGATCAGGTCGCGGCGTGCGGCGGCGCGCCGGTAAACCGTCGCCATCAGGAGCGGTTCTTGCGGGCTTTTTTCACCTGGGCCATTGCTTCCCGGCGGATAGCGGGCCAGTCTTCGCGCGTGAACAGGGCGTCTTCTCCCTGCAGGCCTTCCAGCAAGAGCGCCTCAAGCTGTTCCTCGGCCTTGCGTTTTTCGTCGGCGCGGATCAGTTCGCGCACATATTCGCTGACACTGCTGTAACGGCCTTTGGCAATCTGCCCATCCACAAACTGCTTCAGCGGGTCCGGCAGTGATATGTTCATGCTCTGCATATAAGGCCTCATGGAAAGCTTATTGACGCCCCTAAATAGCATAATATGGCAATAATTGTCATTTCGTATATTTGGGCGACGCCGGATAATTTTGGATGTGACTATTTGACGGCCTCCCGCGGTCCTTATTGGCGTCTGCATCTTCAGGCCCCACGAGGGGGAGGCAGAAGATCAAAATCCGGCTGTAAAGCCCCTCCCCCTTGTGGGGAGGGGTTGGGGGGGGGAAAGCAAATGTGAAGCCCGCCCCTCAATCCATCTTGAACCGCCGCCGCAGGGCGAGCAGGAACAGCGCCAGCAAAGCGATGGTGAACAGCGATTGCAGTGAGGCGAAAATTTTGACCAGAGGGGGATAATATTCCAGCAGCACAATTCTTGCTGCCTCAGGATTGCTCTTGCCCGCAGCGGGTGGCCACCAGATTTTGAATGGGCTGAACATCTGTTCAAGGGTGAATTCGAAAATCGCCGGCAGATGGCGCCGTGGCCAATCTGGCATCTCAGCGGCTATCCAATAAAACAACACGGCATAGAACAAAAATGCAAAGACCATCAGCCCGCCCAGCCATAACAAAGGCCGGACAATGCTGCGGCCATAATCGGACAGATGCTTATACGCTGTGGCGGCAAGCCGCTCAAACCACGGCACACTGCCCCGCTGGCGGCGGCACTCCATTTCCAGCGCGAAAAAATCCGTTTCCTCATTGCGGGCATGCAAATCCGCCATCGCCCGTTTCAGGGTACGGTAGGACTGCTCCAACTCAGCCGTTTGGGTATTATTATCGCCGATAGTTTTGCGGAAATAGGCCTCGTGAAAAAAAATGCCTTGGTGAAATTTACAGCCGTGAAAATTAGCCAAATTCTCAAAAATCGCGCCGTCAAACAGTGAGCTTGTTGCAAAATCTCGATTTTCAAAAATCGCCGGCCCGTTGAATAGTGCTTTGCGGAAACTTATAAATCGTAATGCTAAGTCGCGGTGTGCAGTAT
>JAUSQH010000033.1 GCA_030652895.1 Alphaproteobacteria bacterium | reverse complement strand
GCCAGCCTGGTGCGCGACGGGGACTGTATTGAAATGGGGGTTGGCGCGATCCCCAATGCCGCGCTGGATGCGCTGAAGGATCGTAACGATCTGGGCATTCATTCGGGACTGATTTCCGATGGCGTGATGCATCTTGCCAATGCGGGCGTGGTTAACGGCAGGATGAAAACGATTGATACGGGCAAGATCGTCACCGGCATCGTCGCGGGCAGTAACGCGGTGATGCAATGGGCGGGCGCATGCCCGGACATTTCCTATAAAACAGTGGACTATACCCATGATGTGGCGCTGCTGGGGCAGATCGACAATTTTGTTGCCATTAATGGGGCGGTTGAGGTGGATTTGCTGGGACAATTGAACTCTGAAATGGTTAACGGACGCCAGATCAGCGGCACCGGCGGCTCGGTTGACTTCATGCGGGGCGCGCTGCGCTCCAAAGGCGGGCGCGGAATTGTGGCCTTCACCGCGACTGCCGGGGGTGGTAAGCTGTCGCGTATCGTACCTGCCATCAGCAGCGATGCAGTGGTGACGGCGCTGCGTACCGACGCGGATTATTTTGTCACCGAATATGGGGTCGCGAAGGTCCGGGGCCAGCCGTTACAGGGCGCGGCCGAGGCGCTTATCGCCATTGCCGCGCCACAGTTTCGTGACGGCCTGCGCGATGCGTGGAAAGAACGGGTTAAACGGATAACCGGAGCATAAATAGGCAAAAGAGGAAAACGTTATGGGTGTGCAGAAGTCAATTGCGTATGAAGGCTTGGTCCGTCCGGACAGGGTGCATGGCAGCCTGTATACAAACCCCGCAGTGTTTTCCGATGAAATGGACCGGATTTTCCACAAGGGCTGGTCATTTGTCGGGCACACCAGCGAAGTTCCCGATATAGGCGATTTCAGGCGCCGCCAGATCGGCCTTCAGCCGGTGATCATCACCCGCGCCCCGGACAATGAAGTACGGGTGCTGTTCAATCGCTGCACGCATCGCGGCAATATGATCTGCGCCAAGGAAAGCGGCAATACCGCGACCTTTGTCTGCCCCTATCATGGCTGGACCTTCGGTGTTGGCGGCGAAATGCGCGGCGTGCCGCAGCAAGGCGGCATGGGCAAGGATTTTGACAAATCGGCCATGGGGCTGGCCAATGTGCCGCGCCTGCAAATTTATCGTGGTTTTATCTTCGCCTGTCTTGCTGCCGAGGGCCCGTCTTTTGATTCCTATCTGGGAAAGGCGCGTAAATTGCTGGACCGCGCCTGCGATATGTCGCCGGACGGTGAAATCGATCTCAGTGCGGGTTGGCTGAAGCATCGCTTTCACGCCAACTGGAAGATGCTGCCGGAAAATAATACCGATGGCTATCACGTGAATGTCGCGCATGCCTCGCTGATGCGCGCGGTAAATGCTTTTTCCGCGCAGGCCTTTGATGAGGAAAAAGGAGATAATTCCGTGACCCGTGATTGGGGCGGCGGGCACACCGAGCTTGATTTCGCCGCCCGCTATCACCAATCCGGCAGACCCTTCCAGTGGTTTGGCGGCGTCCCGGCGGCAAAGATGCCGGATTATGTGGCGCGCATGGAACAGACCTACGGCAAGGATATGGCGCAAAAACATATGATCGAAGGGCCACCCCATGCGATCATTTTTCCCAATCTGTTCCTGGCCGAACTGAACATCTCGTTCCTGATACCGGTAAGCGCCAATGAGGTGATCCAGTATTATACGCCGATGCTGCTGAAGGGTGCGCCGGAAGTAAACGCCCGCGCGCTGCGCCAGACCGAAGGCGCCATGGGGCCGGGTTCCTTTCTGCTACCAGATGACGCCTGTATGGCGGAACGCAACCAGCTTGGCCTGGCGGCGCAATCGCCGGAATGGCTGGACCTGCGCCGCGGACTGGAACGCGAATATACCGACCCCGAAACCGGTCTGCTCAGCTCGGCGGTATCGGATGAAATCACTAACCGGTCGTTTTGGAAAGAATATCTGCAGCTCATGTCTCAGGCAGCCTGAACATGGCCATGCCGGAAAGTGAAATTCGCGAAATCGAGGCATTCCTGTTTCTGGAGGCGCGGCTGGCCGATGAATCATCTTATGATGAATGGGAGGCTCTGTGGACAGAGGATGCGCTGTATTGGGTGCCGCGCCGTCCGGATCTTGATCCTGCCAGGGAAGTCTCCCATATTTATGATAACCGCCAGCGCATCGCGACGCGTATGCGGCAATTGAAGTCTGGTTTCCGGTATAGCCAGACGCCTGCGTCGCCGATGCGGCGGGTCGTTTCCAACATCGAAATTGCGCCTGCTGGTGCGGATGAATATGAGGTAAGCGCCAATTTTATGTTGATGGAATTGGCGGTTCAATCCACCCGCAACATGAATTTCTGGGGCGGGCGTGTCTTGTACCGGTTGCGCCGGGTCGATGGCCAGTTGCGCATGGTGGTGAAAAAAATTCTGCTGGTCGATGCCGATGAGCCGATCGCCAATCTGGCATTCTTAATTTGAGCCCCGTTTCAGGAGGAAAAACTTTTAATGAATCCGCTTACAAAACTGGGGCTTGATCTTGGCCCTTTGCTGGTGTTCTTCACTGCTAATGCCCTGTACGGAATTTTTCCGGCGACCGCTGCCTTCATGGTGGCGATTGTGGCGTCACTAACCGCCACGTGGATATTGGCGCGTGAAATTCCGCCCATGCCGTTGATCACGGCGGCTTTCGTTTTGGTGTTCGGCGGGCTGACGCTTTATCTGAATGACGATGTGTTTATAAAATTGAAGCCGACCATTGTTAACGGCCTGTTTGCCGCTATTCTATTTACCGGTCTTGCGCGGCAGCAGTCATTGCTGAAACCTCTGTTGCAATCGGTGATGGAACTTACCACCCAAGGATGGCGGCTGCTGACGTGGCGGTGGGCATGGTTTTTTGTCGTGCTGGCGATTGCGAACGAATTGGTCTGGCGTAATTTTTCCACGGATTTCTGGATCAGTTTCAAACTGTTCGGGGTCTTGCCCCTGACGATCGCATTTGGCGCGGCGCAAATTGGCCTGATGCGGCGCTATGCTACGCCAACGGATGAAGTTTTGACGGAAGGCGCTGAGTAGGCGCGTGCGCCATGCACGACTCTGGCTGCTGACCGGCGCGCTGAATGGCCTGCTGGCGGTTGCGTTTGGGGCCTTTGGGGCGCACGGGCTGGAAAATCATGTTCCACCGGCGGATTTGGCCGCCTTTCACACCGCCGCACAATATCACATGTATCACGCGCTGGCGTTGCTGGTGGTGTCGTGGCGGGCTGAGACATGCCCCGGCGCACGGTCCATCGCGGTGGCTGGCTATAGCTTCCTCGCCGGCATCATTCTGTTTTGCGGTTCGCTCTATATGCTTGGGGCGAGCGGATCACGTGCCCTGGTATTACTGACGCCCCTGGGTGGCCTAGCATTCATGGCAGGATGGGGAGCATTGCTCTGGTCTGCTATGAGGGGCGGGAGAGCATAGGGAAAACCTACTTGACAGGGGTGTATATTTAATTTGACTGCAAAATATATATAATGGAATATAACTATAACAAAAAGTAGTGAAACATTTATGGGAGCAACCTGTGCGCGCATCCATCAGTCCACTGACCGAGCGACTCGCAGATATAGGTGGTCACCTGCAAAAACTGCGCTGGGAGGCGCTGGATACGGGGTTTCCTGATACCGCCCGCGATATTGCTCATGCTATTGATGCGGTTGCCTGGGCGGCCGGCATTTATAATGCTGGCGCCAATGTGGTGGACAGGCCGGGAGATCCGCCCCCTAAACGGCCAGTTTCAGATCAGTCCGAGCCTGCCAATGCAGGCCGAACAGCGGACGCCGCCTAACCAATACTACCGTCCCTGCTGCTTATACAGACGCTCCGTTTTCCACAAACGGTCTTTAATTACCGGGTCCTGCGGATCAAGTTCACGGGCCTTGTGCAAGTCGGCCAGGGTCTTTTCCTTATCCCCTTTTAGATGATAGACCATGCTGCGGTTCAGAAAGATCTTTGCGGCGGGCTGATAGTTCAGCGCCAGAAGCCGGTCAAAATCGGCAATGGCGCCGTCATATTGCTTCAACTGACGCCGCGCAATTCCCCGCGTAAATAATGCCATCAGATCGTCCGGGTTCAGTTTAAGCACCGCGTCAAAGTCGTCCAGCGCCGGGGCGGGCTTTTGCGAAGTCAGGTACGCCTGCCCCCTGTTATACAGGGCGACGACCATCTGATCTGTTGACAACCCGCCTAAACGGATCGCGATATCGCAATTGGCAGCCCGTATAATGGGGTTCTCGGCGTCTCCCTGGCATAGTTGAAATTCTGTCTCACCGGCCGCCGCCTGTGCACATAGCAAAATACCTGCCATCGCAGCACAGGACGCCAGTTTCATTGTCGCGATAAACACCTAGTATTGTACCCTTTGTGTTGATCCGCCATCCACGATCAGGTTGACTCCGGTGATAAAACTTGCCGCCGGGCTGGCGAGGAACACGGCTGCGTTTGCGACTTCTTCGGGCGTCGCCATGCGGCCCATCGGGTTGCGCGCCACGGTTTCGTCAAATCGCTTTGGGGCGGCCTGTTGCACCTGGTGCCAGACGCCGCCTTCGAAAAATACCGCACCGGGCGAGACCGTATTGGCGCGAATATTTTGCGGTGCAAGCGAATGCGCCAGACCGCTGACATAGTGGACAAGAGCCGCCTTGATCGCGCCGTAGGGTTGTGGCCCCGCATTGCCAGACACCGCCGCAATGGTGCCAATCACAACAATCGACCCGGCGCCAGATTTTTGCAGATAGGGCATTGCGGTATCGACGCATCGCAACGTACCCAGAATGTCCACCTGATAGCTGGCGTCCCAATCCTTCTGGCGCATCTGCACCGCCATGGCGCTCACATTCTGCACCAAAATATCCAGCCCGCCAAAAGCCTGCGCCGCGCCGCCAATTGCCGCCTTGAGATCGGCGCCATCGCTTTTCAAATCGGCAGCCGCGCCATAGGCCCGGGCTCCGGTTTTCGCCCCAATGGCCTGTAATTCCGCCACGGTTCCCGCCACCGCCGCCTCGTCACGGGCGCAAATCCCCACATCGGCGCCCTCTTGCGCGAGGAGCCGCGCAATGCGCAAACCGATGCCCCGGCTCGCCCCGGTCACGAATGCCCTTTTTCCTTTCAGCCCCAGATCCATCTGCATCTTCCTTTTTTGTCACTTGCTTATTAACCATTTTGGAGTAAACCACCCTATATTGTAAATAACATTTCCGGTTTGGTTAATCACAGGGGTGGCATGTCGCAAAATAATATCTCCGTTTGTCTTGTTGGCGCCGGATATATTTCGGATATTCATGCGGAAGTACTCACGAAAACCCCTAACGTCTTCGTCGGGGCCGTCGTTGACCCGAATCGTGCAGCCGCAGAAGCACTTGGTAAGAAGTGGGGCGCGAAGTTAATATTTTCTACGGTCGAGGAGGCCATTGCGTCAGGTCAGGTGTCGCGTGCACATATTCTGGTGCCGCCGCATCTGCACAAAGGGGTAGCCGCGCAGTTCATCGCGGCAAAAATACCCACACTGATTGAAAAGCCCGTTTGTGTCAGCGCCGAAGAGTGCGTTTCATTGCGTGCGGTGATCGAAGCATCCGGAACCCCCGCGGGGGTCAATCAGAATTTTGTCTATCATCCGGCTCTGATACGTATGCAGAATTTACTTGCGCAGAACAAATTTGGCCGACTGCAATACGTCCACTGTCTGTATAGTGCGCCGTTACGCCAGCTTGCCGCAGGCCAATTTTCCCATTGGATGTTTCAACAGCCGGGAAATATTCTTCTGGAGCAGGCAGTGCATCCGCTGTCGCAGATTACTGCAATTGCGGGCGATATTCTGAGTTTTTCGGCGAGCGCTGGAAAGCCTGTAGAGATCGCGCCCGGCACCCCGTTTTATGATTCGGCGCATGTCGATTTGCAATGCGCCCGTGCGCCCGCGCAATTAAGCTTTGCCGTTGGCAAGAATTTTCCATTCTGGCAGGTTACGGCGGTCTGTGACGATGGAGTCATTGTCGCCGATTTTTCTCATAATCAATGCTATGTGCATGGCCGCACACGGTGGCTTGATGCGGCTGACCATGCGGTATCGGGTTTGAAAACCGCATGGGGGATCGCCGTACAGTCTGTGCGGGGAATCGCAGAATACGCCCTTGCAACGGCCGCGCTGAAACCCCGCTCCGATCCGTTCTACCAAAGCATGCAGGCAAGTATTGGCGCATTTCATGGGGCTGTAGATGCAGGCAAGCCCGTGCGCTGCGATGTGGACTTTGGCGCCAGGCTGGTGCAGGTGTGCGAAGAAATTGCGGCAAAGATTTTTTCAAAGGCCAGTATACGCGCGATAGCAACCTCAGAGACGGCTACCGCGTGCGATGTCGCCGTGCTGGGCGGTACGGGTTTTATCGGACGTCATGTCGTGGGCCAACTGGTGTCGGCGCAAAAGCGTGTGGCGGTTATGGCGCGAAGCACCGCCAGTTTGCCTGAAATCTACCACCACCCCCTGGTCACCGTTATACGTGGCGACGTCCGCAATGCGGATGACGTAGCGCGTGGCATTGGCGATGCGCCGGTAGTCGTTAATCTGGCGCATGGCGGTGGCGGCGCAGACTGGCCAGCCGTTGAGGCGGCAATGGTTGGAAGCGCACGGACGGTTGCGGATGCGTGTCTTGCCGCGGGGGTCAAACGGTTAGTGCATATAGGTTCGATCGCAGGGCTATATCTCGGCGAGAGCGGCGAAATCATTACCGGTCCGACGCCGCCGGATAGTCAGGCCGAAAATCGCGCTGATTATTCGCGCGCCAAGGCCGAGGCGGATCGTATGTTACTGCAAATGCATCGTGACAAACAGTTGCCGGTAGTTATTTTGCGCCCTGGCGTCGTGGTCGGCGAAGGTAGTTCGCCGTTTCATTCCGGGCTTGGTCTCTTCAACAATGATCAGCATTGCCTGGGTTGGAACAAGGGTGACAACCCCCTCCCGTTTGTGTTGGCGGATGACGTCGCGGCCGCGATTGCGGCCGCCTGTACATCGCCAGAGATCGAGGGAAAGAGTTATAATCTGGTTGGCGGGGCACAAATGAGCGCGCGTGACTATATAGCAGCGCTAGGCGCCGCCACGCGCAGGCCACTCTATTTTCATGGCCAGTCGCCGGTAAAATTGCAAGCGGTCGAGATTTGCAAGTGGCTGATCAAGCGCGCGGCCGGACGTAATGTGGGATTTCCAAATTATCGGGATCTGTTATCGCGCGGCATGACAGCCCGGTTTGACTGCTCAGACGCCCGCCGGGATCTCAACTGGCAGCCGGTTGACGATAAAGAGCAGTTCATTACGCGCGCCATTTCAATCTTTGCTCCCGCGACAATGTGAAGTTTTGCTATGTCACCTATTAACCTTTTACATGTTTTTTCGACGTTCGCGACGGGTGGTCCGCAGGTGCGGCTTGCGGCGATGGCCAATCACTGGGGTAAAAAATACCGTCATACGATCATCGCCATGGATGGCGTTTATGACTGTGCTGAAAAGTTTGATGCTGGCGTCGAGTTTGAACTGCACCGGCTGGAATTTACCAAAGGCGCGACGCGGGAAAATGTCGTCCTGTTCTGGAAAAAGCTGAAAGAGTGGCGGCCGGACCTGCTGCTCACCTATAATTTCGGCGCAATCGAATGGGCATTGGCCAATTTCTTCGGGCGCCATCCGCATATTCATATCGAGGATGGTTTTGGGCCCGACGAGGCGGATGGCAGGCAACTGGCCCGTCGCGTATGGTTGCGCCGCGCGGGGTTGTTTTTTGGCAAGCATCTGGTCGTGCCGTCGAATACCTTGCATGAACTCGCGACACTCAACTGGCGTCTGCCTGAACGCAAAGTCAGTTTTATCGCCAACGGCATTGATTGCGCCAGGTTTGCGAATGATGCGCCGGACCCGGAGGGCCCGCTATTTCCCCGAGGGGATGATGAAATCATTATTGGTACTCTGGGCGCGTTGCGGCCGGAAAAAAATCTGTCCCGGCTGGTGCGCGCCTTTGCCATGCTGGACACCTGCCCAAATGCGCGTCTGGTAATTGCCGGATCGGGTACTGCGGGCGAAGACGCAAAACGTCAGGCGCACGAACTGGGGATAAGCCAGCGCGTCACATTTACCGGCTATGTTGCAAAGCCGGAGCGCGCATACCACCTGTTCGATATTTTTGCACTGTCGTCGGATACGGAACAAATGCCACTCGGCATGCTGGAGGCGATGGCGGCTGGGCTTCCTGTCGCGGCCGTCGACGTTGGTGACGTGAAGCGCATGCTGCCGCTGGAAAGCACACCGTATGTTTACGGATGTTTCGATGATGAACTTTCCAGGTCAATGACGCAGCTTTGCGCAGACGCTGAACTGCGCAAAAAACTCGGTGCCGTAAATCGGCGTCACGCGCGCAAACACTACAGCCTTGTGCGTATGTGCGACGAATATGACGCGCTGTTCACACGTACCGCCCGGGACACTATGCTTAATCAGCACGAGACAGGATCGTCCGGCTTTATGCAATTCATGAAACGCTTAAAACCGACCTAATTTGCGCTCACGTCCAGCGCATAGCCCGCGCCACGCACGGTGCGAATGATATCCCGCGCGCCTTCGACCTCCAGCGCAACCCGTAAACGGCGGATATGCACATCCACCGTCCGGCTTTCAACATACACATCACGGCCCCACACCTGATCCAGCAGTTGCTCACGGCTGTAAACCCGGCCGGGGCGCTCCAGCAAAAAGCGCAACATGCGGAATTCCGTGGGCCCCAGTTGCACAGGCATATTATCCCGGCTCACCCGGTGACTGGCGATATCCATCACAATGCCGCCATAGCTCAATTGCTCACCAGTTAAAGCCGGCCGCGACCGGCGCAACAGCGCGCGAATGCGCGCAACGAGTTCCGCCTGCGAAAACGGCTTGACCAGGTAGTCATCGGCGCCATTTTCCAGACCACGCACCCGGTCGTTTTCTTCACCGCGGGCGGTCAACATGATGACCGGCAGGGATCTGCTTTCCGGGCGCGCGCGAATGCGGCGGCACACTTCGATGCCAGACATTTCTGGCAGCATCCAGTCGAGAACGACAAGGTCCGGCGTCTCTTCTTCCACCAGTTCCAGTGCCGACGCCCCGTCGGTTGCCACAACCGTTCTGAAATCCGCAGATTCCATATTGTAGCGCAGCAACTCCATCTGCGCGGGTTCATCTTCCGCAATGAGAATAAGCGGCTTCATGACGCATTGTCCTCCAGATTGACGATCGTTGAACTTGAAAAGTCTTTTTTGGGCCGGTCGTCGCCAAAGTTTTCTCCGGCGACCAGAAAATGCACGTTTTCGGCGATATTTGTTACATGGTCGCCGATGCGTTCAATGTTTTTGGCGATGAACAATAAATGCGTGCAGGTGGTGATGTTGCGTGGATCTTCCATCATATAGGTCAGCAACTCCCGAAACAGGCTGGTATGCATCTGATCCACGTCCTGATCGCGCGCCCTGACTTCCTCCGCCTTGATAATATCCGCGTTCAGGTAGGCGTCAATTACGTTGCTGATCATGCCACCAACGATATTCCCCATACGGACAATCGTGTTGGCTGCTGGCCCTACCGCGGGGGCCTGCATCAGGGTAAGTGCGCGTTTTGCGACATTTTTGGCATAGTCGCCGGCGCGCTCAAGTTCAGCGGAAATTTTGAGCGCCACCACAACGGCGCGCAAGTCCAGAGCCTGGGGCTGGCGTAACGCCAGCATGCGTATGACCTGCAGATCTATCTCCTCTTCCAGAGCGTCGATACGCTTATCCTGGTCAATGACGTGGGAGGCGAGCATCTCGTCACGCCGGGACAGTGCCTGAATGGCGTCTGCCAATTGACGTTCAGTAAGCCCACCCATTTCCGCAATCATGTTGACGAGCTGATTGAGCTCGTCGTCGAATGATTTGACAATATGATCGGAAGTCATGCCTTCATCTCCTCTGAGATTCTGCTCTAACCAATACGCCCGGTGATATAGGCCTGGGTCCTTGTATCTTTCGGGTTGGTGAAAATTTGTTCGGTTAATCCGGTTTCGACCAATTCGCCCATATGAAAAAACGCGGTACGCTGTGAAACGCGCGCGGCTTGCTGCATGGAATGGGTGACGATCATGATGGTGAAATTGTTACGCAGTTCATCAATCAATTCTTCAATCTTGGCGGTGGCAATAGGGTCGAGCGCCGAGCATGGCTCATCCATCAATATCAGTTCCGGTTTTACGGCAATGGCGCGTGCGATGCACAGGCGCTGTTGCTGTCCGCCCGACAGGCCAGTTCCAGGGGAATCCAGGCGGTCTTTAACCTCATCGATCAGGCCTGCGCGCGTTAGACTTTCGATTACAATTTCATCCATCTGTCTTTTGTTGGCGGCCATACCATGGATACGGGGACCGTAGGCGACATTTTCATAAATGGATTTAGGAAACGGATTGGGTTTTTGAAACACCATACCGACCCGCGCACGCAATTGCACAACGTCCTGATTTCTCGCGTAAATATCGACGCCATCAATTGTAATGCTGCCTTCAACCCGGCACCCGTCGACAATATCATTCATACGGTTGAAACAGCGCAGAAATGTTGTCTTGCCACACCCGGAGGGACCGATCAGGGAGGTTACATTATGTTCGGGCACGTCAAGATTGATGCCCATCAGCGCCTGCTTGGCGCCATAGAAGACGTTGACGTCACTGGCTCTGGCCTTAACCGGCGCATTGAACATAATAGAATCTGCTGGCATTACAGTCGGGGCCACGAAATATTCCTTAATAAAATTACCATTTGCGTTCAAACTGGCGGCGTAAAATAACCGCAATCAAATTCATCGAGATCAAAAAGGCCAGTAACACCATGATTCCGGCAGCCGTCTTGGCGGCGAAGGCGCGTTCTGGATTATCGGCCCAAAGGAAAATCTGCACAGGCAGAACCGTCGCTGGCTCCATAACACTCTCGGGAACGTCGGCGATAAAGGCGATCATTCCGATCATCAGCAGCGGCGCCGTTTCGCCCAGCGCTTGCGCCATACCAATGATGGCGCCCGTGAGCATGCCTGGCGCGGCAAGGGGAATGACATGATGAAGGGACGTCTGCATCGGACTGGCGCCGACTGAAAGCGCCGCCTCGCGTATGGATGGCGGCACCGCAAGTATCGCTGCGCGCGCGGCGATAATGATGGTTGGCAGGGTCATTAGGGCAAGCACCACGCCGCCAACCAGCGGGGCTGACCGCGGCATTTGAAAAAAGTTAAGAACGACGGCCAGTCCCAGCAAACCAAATACGCTCGACGGTACGGCAGCCAGATTGTTGATATTCACCTCGATGATATCGGTGAGGCGGTTTTTGGGTGCAAACTCCTGCAGATAAAGCGCCGCCATAATTCCAATGGGAAACGAGAGCGCCAACGTCACCATCAGCGTATAAAAAGAACCTGCGGCTGCCCCAAAAATGCCGGCGGTTTCTGGTTCGCGCGAATCTCCTGTGGTAAAAAATGCGGTATTGAAACGCAATTCCGCTGCATTTTGCGCAACCAGCTGGTCTGCCCATTCCAGTTGCAGATCTGACAACTGGCGCTCATGCTCTGGCGTTTCGCGGCTGATCTCGCCTTTAACGAGCAGATCCACATCGTCCGAAGAAAGCAGCCATAAGCTTGCTTTTGACCCGATTAGATTGGGGTCTTCCACTACCAGTTCCCGAAGTTTGTCTGCCGCTCCCCGGCTGGCCAGCGCAAAAAGCTGGCGTTGTTCGCGCCGGCCCGTAACGCCGGGAAACGTTTCCTGTAGCGATGTTTTGACAAGCGCGGAATAATCCGCGCGCCGCAAACTATCCGGATCGATTTTGCCTTCAACAGCAAGAATTTGAGGATCGAAGAAGATATCCAGCTTTATAAATGTCTGGGAAAACGCGCTATGACCGATGACGACAATGCTGACCAGCATGGCCCCAAGAAACAACAGCGCGGTCGCAGTCGCCGAAATTCCATACCAGCGAAAACGTTTTTCCGCTCGATACCGGCGCCGCATCATGGCGTCCGCGGCGCCCGCATTTGCATGTCTGGAAATGTCAGTCATATTTTTCACGGTATTTTTTAACAACCCGCAGGGCTGTGATGTTGAGACACAGGGTCACCACGAACAGCACGAGGCCCAGGGCAAACGCCGCCAGCGTCTTGGGGCTGTCAAATTCCTGATCACCGGTAAGCAATCCAACAATCTGCACCGTAACTGTCGTCACGGCCGCAAAAGGGTTGGCGGTAAGATTCGCCGAAAGGCCCGCCGCCATCACCACAATCATGGTTTCACCAATCGCGCGTGAGGCCGCAAGCAGCATGGCCGAAACGATGCCGGGCAAGGCCGCGGGCAGAACAACGCGGCTGATGGATTCCGAACGGGTCGCGCCAAGACTGTAGGATGCCTCGCGCAACGCATTGGGAACCGAAGTGATCACATCATCCGACAGGGACGAAACGAAGGGAATAATCATTATCCCCATGACCAGCCCCGCCGCCAGTGCGCTTTCAGACGAAATTCCAATTCCCATAAAGCCGCCTGCATCGCGCAGCATGGGGGCGACAATCAGCGCGGCAAAAAAGCCGTAAACAACTGTGGGTACACCCGCCAGAATTTCCAGCAGCGGCTTAATAACATCGCGCGTTTTTTTTCCTGCATATTCGGAAAGAAAGATGGCGGCGAACAGACCAATGGGGCCCGCGGTAACAAGAGCAATAAGGCTGATTAACAAGGTGCCTGCGAATAGTGGCACCGCCCCAAAACTGCCGGAAGATCCCACCTGGTCGGCGCGCAACGCCGTTTGCGGACTCCATTCCAGGCCAAATAGAAAATCGGTTAACGGAACCTGTTCGAAAAAGCGTATTGATTCAAACAATAATGACAGCACAATCCCGATAGTCGTCAGGATCGCCAGTAAAGAACTCAGAATCAGAAGTAAATAGAGCGGCCGCTCCCACAGCGCGCGTTTCCAGCGCCGGCGTGCGAAGCCGGCGCTGGAGGCATCGACCGGCGCCCAATGCGAATGCATTGGGGCGGCGGTCATGATTTGATCAGAGTTTGGCATTTGCCGCTACGGTACTACGTACTTTGGCGCGCTCTTCATCCGGCATCGGGATCAGGCCCTTTTCGGAAAGATAGCCATTCCGGCCCCAGGCTTTTTCGCTGATGAATTCGGCCAGATACGGTTTCAGTCCTGAAACCGTATCAAGATGCGCGGCCTTCACATAAAAGTACAGCGGGCGCGAGACCTTATAAGCGCCACTGGCGATATTCTCGAAGCTGGG
This sequence comes from Alphaproteobacteria bacterium, assembly GCA_030652895.1. Classification (GTDB taxonomy): domain Bacteria; phylum Pseudomonadota; class Alphaproteobacteria; order UBA11222; family UBA11222; genus UBA11222. The sequence continues at coordinate 1,472 of JAUSQH010000033.1, read as the reverse complement.
TTCAATATTTTCGATAATGCTTCCCTGCACCTTGTCGGTATTCTGGTCGAGAAAGCTGAAACCGAAAACACCCATGGCGTTCGGGTTGGCCACCAGTTTCTGGATAATCAGGTTGTCGTTCTCGCCCGCCTCAATAAAGGCGCCATCCTCGCGGACGCTGTGGCAGATTTTGGCGAAGGCGTCCTTATAATCACTTGCCAGGGCTTTAACCCAGGGGAAGGTCTTGCAGCCGCCTTCCATCGCCAGTTCGACAAAGGCGTCGCGAGTGCCGGACGTTGGCGGTGGCCCCATCACTTCGATCTTGGTATCCGGCAGACCTGGGTTCACATCCTTCCACGTTTTATAGGGGTTGGGTTTGGTCTTGCCATCGTCGCCAGGAACATCCTTGGCAAGCGCCAGGAATATATCCTTCAGGGTCAGATTGAGCTGCGGAGCGGCCTTGGAATTTGCCACCACGATGCCATCATACCCGATTTTAACCTCAATAATGCCGCCTGCCTTGTTACTGGCGCATTGCTCGGCTTCGGAGCTTTTAATGGCGCGCGAGGCATTGGCGACGTCGGGGGTGTTGTCACCGCTGCCGGAGCAGAAAAGCTTGAAGCCGCCGCCCGTGCCAGTGCTTTCCACGATCGGGGTTTTTCCACCGGAAGACTTGCCGACCTCTTCGGCAACTACCGTGGAGAACGGAAATACAGTAGAAGAACCAACGATCTGTACCTGATCGCGGGCCTGCGCCCCGCATGCGGCCGCAGTTGCCGCCATGGCAGTTACGATAAAAGTCTTTTTAATCATCTCAGGGCCATCTCCCAAATAAGTGACGGGCCAGAACCCTTTTGTCCTCGCCTCCGAGGCCAATCTATGAAGTGCGCGCAACCGTTCTATGACAGCCGGGTTACAGTTATGTGACAACCGGCGGCTCCTTTCTGACCTCGGATAAATAGACGCAGAAACGTGTGCCGGTTTCAGCATTACTTTCGATGATTAAGCGGCCACGATGACGGCTGATGATGTGTTTAACAATGGCAAGTCCCAGGCCGGTACCGCCAATATCGCGCGAACGCGCTTTATCTACACGGTAGAATCGCTCGGTCAGGCGCGGCAAATGTTCCGGGGCAATCGGCTCGCCCATGTTATGCACACAAATGCGTACGCCTTTGCCGCCTGTTTCCGGTATCCTTTCAACTGTTTGCACATTTACTCTGACGGGTCGGCCAGGTGGCCCGTATTTCAGGGCATTATCAAGCAGGTTGTGAAACACCTCACTTAATTGGTCATAGTCACCCGCGACCAGCGGCAGGTTATCTGGACAATTCAACTCGATTTCTATGTCGTGTTTACTGGCCCGCGGGCCCAGTGACGCACGGAACCCGGCAAGCAAACTCGCGACGTCGACCTGGCCTTTTGGCCGGACATGCTCATTGGCCTCGACCCGTGACAAAGACAGCAGATCATCCACCAGGCGCGCCATGCGC
>JAUSQH010000178.1 GCA_030652895.1 Alphaproteobacteria bacterium | reverse complement strand
TGGCCGGGGCCATGGCCAGCGAGGTGCTGACCATACAGCCAACCATGATGCCGAAGCCCCGGGCGCGCGCCGCACCGGCAAGCGCCAGCGCCCCGGTCAGGCCGCCGGCCTTGTCCAGCTTGATATTGATCAGAGTATATTTTTCGCCCAGTTGCGCCAGACTATCAATCTCATGACATGATTCGTCGGCGCACAGGGGTACGGGCCAGGTATGTCGCGCCAGCGCTTCATCTGCATCCGCTGGCAGGGGCTGTTCAATCAGCACGACGTTCAGGGCTTTCAGGTGCGGGCTCACCGCCTGTAACAGCGCCAGATCCCAGGCCTCATTGGCGTCAATAATCAGCTTTGCGTCGGGGGATGCGGCATGCACGGCGGTCACGGAGTCAATTACAGCTTCTGCACCCAGTTTCAGTTTTAGCAGCGGAAACTGCGCCGCACTGGCGGCCGCGGTGCCCATTGCGTCGGGTGTGTCGAGACTCAGGGTATAAGCGGTGATGCAGGGACCGGGGGCGGGCAATCCCGCCAGCTTCCAAACGGGCGTGCTGCGTTGCTTTGCTTCTAAATCCCACAGCGCACAATCCACTGCGTTGCGGGCCGCACCGGCGGGGCAGGCGCCCTGCAATTGCGCCCGCGTCATGCCTGCTTCGATCCGGGGTTTAAGCGTATCGATTTGCGCAAGTACAGACTCAACGCTTTCGCCATAACGGCCATAGGGAACGCATTCGCCGCGCCCGCTGTGCGCGCCATCAGAAATGCTTGCGACAATCACCTGGGCTTCGCGTTTCGCTCCGCGCGAAATGGTAAAGTTCCCGCGTATCGGCCAGCTTTCCTGCGCAACGTGTAAGCGCTTCATCACCGGCCACTTATTCCGCTGCGTCGAACAGGTCGTTTTGCGCTTCGCTTGGTGTCGTCACACCCTTGCGCAGTACCACCAGACGATCCTGATAGTAGGTGGCCCGGAACGTGGCGTACCAGTCAAGCGAGCTGTCGCGCAGTGTATCAAGCGGTTCGATCAAATCCTCCCGCGTGGCAATCATGTAACCGGCGGTACGGGCAATCTTGATTGACCGATCCACCTCATTGCTCCAGTTCAGCGGGTCGGCGGCGGCATCTACGACGCGCGCCAGATTATGCCGTAATGTGCCGGGGCCAATTACCGGCAGAACCATATATGGCCCGGAGGGTACGCGGTAAAAATTCAACGTCTGATCAAAATCTGCCGGATGGCCGGGCAGACCTCCGCGCGCGGCGACATCGAAAAAACCCAAACCACCAGCAGTCGTATTGATTATGAAGCGTCCAAGCGTGGTTGCCGCATCGCCCGGCTGAAATTGCAGCAGGTCGTTGGCGAACACGATAGGCGAATCCAGGTTTCGGAACGCATTGCGCACGCCTTTCTTGATAGGGCCAGGTACAATCCAGCCATACCCCGCAGCAACTGGCCGGATCAGAAAATCATCGACAAACTGATAGACCGCAAATAAGGGCCGGTTAACCGGCTGCCAGGGGTCCCATATGGCGTTTTCCTGTGGTTCGGCAGCGGGAGGGTGGACATACTCCAGCGGCGCAGGCGCGCGCGGGACGGGTACTAAATTGGCGCTAACGGGTCGAATATCGGCCTCTACCGCGTCAAAGCGCCCGGGCCGCGCCGACTGAATCTGATCCTGAAATCCCGGGAAAGCAATAACCGCCGACTGGATGATCACATCGCGCAGGTCTGGGGCCACGGTGATGGCGGCGCTGACAATGGCTTGTGCGGCGTCAGGATTACCGGCGATAGCTGCGTTCACGACATAATTGAAAGTGGTGGCGGATTGCCGGCGGCCTTCTTCGCGCATGCGCGCCGCCAGCAGCGGGTCGCTTGTGTGTGCGCTCATGCGTTCGACGCGGGCTTCGTCCTGTTGGGCGAGCGCGGCGGCGTTGCGAAGATCAGCAAGCACATGCGCGGGGATCGACGGCGCGGCCTGTACCACGTCCAGACAGCCACCGGCTGTAACTAGACAGAGAATTACGGCGGCGGCCTTTATTCGCGCTCGCGTTCTACCGTGTCCGACCAGCCCACATATTTTCATGTACCCCCCGAACTCATGCGACGCGTTATAGACATCCTTACTCCGGACGGAAAGCCGCAGCTTCCTGTTCCGCCATCGTAATCTGTTCCACCGTCAGACGCTGGTTTAGTTGCGCGACCAATTTAGCCGCGTCCCCGACGCCGCGATTGGCGGCGATCAGCGCCCATTTCAAAGCGGCTGCATCGTCGCGTGGCAGCCCTTTACCTTGATTCAGCCGAAACGCCACCTGCCGTTGCGCGCGCAAATGACCGCGCTCTGCGGCCTTCATAAACCAGGCGGCGGCCATTTCCTCGCTTTTCTCAACCCCGGCGCCATCCCTATAGGCCTTTCCCAGACTGTATTGCGCCTTGGCAAATCCCTGCCTGGCGGCCATCGTAATATAGTTCAGTCCGGCCGCCTCATCCCTGGCGCCGCCAAGGCCCTCTACAAGCATTTTTCCCAGTGAATATTGAGAATTGGCAAAGCCTGCGGCTGCGGTAATTTTCAACTCATTTATCGCCGCCGGGTAATCCTGTTCACCGCTCTCGCCGGCGATCAGGGCAAGGGCCAGATTATGCCGCGCACGCATATGCCCCTGGTCCGCCGCCTTGCGCCATAATTGCATCGCCAGGGGGATGTTCCTGGCAACGCCCCGCCCTTCATTGTAAAGCACACCCAGATTGTACTGGGCCCGGGCATCGCCAGCTTCCGCCAGCGGTTTCCAGATCGTCAGCGCCGCGCCAAAGTCACCCTGTCGATAAGCTGCATAACCGCGGCTGAAGGTTGCGTCTTCGCTGCTGTCACATCCTGAAAGTGAAAGCCACAGGCTTGCCGCGACAATGCTCACGCCAAGAACAAGGCGGCTTTTACCGGTAATGGCTTGTTTCGCATGGTGCATCATTACGGCCTTCTCATGGCAGCCCACGGCTTCGCGCGCGCATCACGTCAAGCAATCCTTGCACGCCATTACGTTGCACCAGGGCGGCAAATTCTTCTCTCTTGGTGATAGACATGCTGACTCCGCCAACGGACACATCGATGATCTGTGGCTGTCCGTCAACCATACGCAAGCGCCAATCGACGCGCACGGGGTCCCGTGCGCCGCTTGTAATCCGTGAGCTGACAATGGTATCGTACTGACCGGCCTGTGTCGCGCCCTGAACTTCAAAACTCTCATCCACATACCCACCCAGCATAGACGAATAGGTTTCCACCACAAATTCCGAAAAAAGCGACAAATATTCTTTTTGCTGGCCCGCCGACGCGGCCCTCCAATAGCGTCCAAGCGCGAACCGGCCAATAAATTCGAGCGCAAACCTCTGCGACAGCATATCCCGAATTATCGCCTCGCGGTGCTCGACCGGCTGCCCGGTCTGGCGAAGCACCAAAATCGCCTGGGCGCCCAGATCGGCGATAAACTGATTTGCCTGTCCGGTTTCCACACGTGCGGACCCTGGAACGGCCGCCTGCACCGGCTGCGCCCATGCACGCAGGGTAAGCACCATCACAAATATAATAAAAATCTCGACCCAAGCCGGTTTATATGGCGTCATCTGCATATGAACCTACTTGCTTGCCGCAACATACACACCATCCCAATCGGCTCCTGGAGAGGTTGCCTGATACTCCGCAATTCGCTCTGCATACATATCATAAAGCGTCTGGTTGGCGCCTTCTTTGTGGCGCAGCTCGTCAACTAATTTTGCGGCCTCTTCCCAGTGTTGCGACCGGTAGGCCACAAGCATGCCATCGTGGGTTTTCCTGAAAGACTGGAAAGTGTCCGATACCGCCATGGCCCTGTCACCGACCAGGGAAAAGATTCGCACCGCTTCAGTTTTTCCCTTCACGGCGATAAGATCCAGTTCCAGGAACGCAAAAACATCCTTTACGCTGGTGTATGTCAATTCGCCGATGACAATGTCGGCCCCGTAATTCTTCGACTGTGATTCAAGACGCGACGCGAGATTGACCGCATCACCTAATACGGAATAGTCGAAACGTTGTTCCGAACCCATATTTCCGACGACACAATCGCCGGTATTCAGCCCGATGCCGATTTTCAGCGGAAAATAAGGCCGGTCCTCGCGCTCCGCTTCAGCTTTGAGATCCTGATTCAGAAACTCAAGATCGTGATACATTTGCAGGGAGGTGCTGCAGGCTTGTTCTGCATGATTTGGTACGTCAAGCGGCGCATTCCAGAACGCCATAATGCAGTCGCCCATATATTTGTCGATGGTGCCGCCCTTCTCCAGAATTATGTCCGTCATCGGTGTCAAAAAACGATTGATCAGGCTGGTAAGCCCCTGCGGATTGCCCTTGAATTGTTCCGAGATAGTCGTAAAGCCGCGCACGTCGCAAAACAGAAATGTCATGTCCCGCGTCTCGCCCCCAAGCTTGAGGCGGGTAGGGTCGTTTGCCAGTTGCTCCACCAGCGCGGGGGAAAGATACTGCGCGAATGCGCCACGCACCTGCGCTTTTTCCGCCTCCGTGCGAAGGAAATTGAGCAGCGTACCGGAGATGAACATCAGGCCGACCGTGAGGGACGGACCGATCGGGTCGAGCAGCCATTGGTAGCTGGAATACAGATACCATGATGCGCCGACCGCGAATGTGATGCCACTAGCCGCCACCAGAGCGCAAGCCAGGGCAGAGACCTGGCGCAGCGCGATCAGTATAACGACGCCGAAACTGATCAAGAATACGATCTCGGCGCCTTCCGCCCAATCCGGACGGGAAAGAAAATGTCCCAGCAGAATTTGTTCCAGCAATTGAATATGGACTTCCACCCCTGCAGTCACAGGGTTCAGCGGCGTCGCTCGCAAGTCTTTCAGTCCTGCGGCACTTGGGCCGACAAACAGAATATTCCCCGCAATCAGTGAGGGATCGAAGTTTTCTTCAAATATTTTCCAGGCCGGGATCCGGCGCGAAGGCACATCAGATGTATAATGCAGCCACGCCTGGCCAGTGCTGGTAGTGGGAACTTCGATGCGTCCGACTTTGACCGCCGTTATGCCGGTTTTTTCACCAAAGGACTCGGTCATATTGGCACCCGAGGATTTGACGATAAAAGTTGACGCACCCTGCACTATGCGCAGCGCTTCCATGACCAATGTCGGGTACAGCGTCTCGCCTTTGCGTACAAGCAGCGGCACGCGCCGGATGATATTGTCCTGTTCGGTGATGAAATTAAAACTGCCATTGCCTGCGGATGCTTTTTCAAGCTTGTTCAGGTTCGTCACTGCGCCGTTGAAGGACGGAATAAACTGGCGTGGATCATCGCCTGCGTAGGAAAAGCCGGACTTGCGCTCCGGCTCAAAGCCGTTGGCCGCTTCCGTCAGTGTAAAGCCGGTTACTACATTTGCCTGACGCATGACGTCCGCCAGAACGTCGTCATGGTCGGGCATTGCGCTAATGATTTGTGCAACCTGATTCAGCCGTGGACTGTTTCCAAGCTGTGTCAGAAACTGTTGGGGTGAGGTACGGTCGGGTTCGGCGAAGACCACATCAAATACGATCGCATAGGCGCCGGCATTGGTTGCGCGCGCAATCAGGTCAGCAATAATTGTCCTGGGCCATGGCCATTGCCCAATCCGGCTCAGACTTTCATCATCGACGTCGATCAGTTTGATCCCGACACCTGCTATGGGCGCTGGATCAACATATTCGCGTGGCTTGATCCGCTGATAGAGATCAAAAGTCTGATTTCGAAGATTGGTGATAATAAAAAATGGATCGTAATAATTCAGCCCAAAGGCCAGCAGGAGCACCAGAGCAGGAATAATATTTTGTATATGTCTAGCTATTCTCTGCATCTGCATAAATTTGGTGACCGCCCTTAAACCATGATCGTACAATGCACACTAATATTGTGTGAGGTAAGTTAAGTATTAACTAATCATGACTATCATAACATTATCGTCAGATTTGCATTGAATAAAGGCGTGCGAAGCCAATATCCGAATCTGAGCGTGAACGCCCACAGGTCCCGCAAGATGCTGCATTTCATTACCGACTTATGGCGAAACTGGGTGATGCTGTTTCATCCTCTGCCGTATGGCGACCCTTATCTCGCATGGGGCTCGCTGGTCATCCTGTATTTTCCCGTACGGCGCTTCAT
>JAUSQH010000165.1 GCA_030652895.1 Alphaproteobacteria bacterium | reverse complement strand
AATTGATGTGTTGCGCCCCCGCCCGCCATTATTGGCGATATCCAGTCCTGGCAGACCGCTCAGTGCATCGGCTACCGTGCGCGACTGGCGCTGTTCAATTTGCGCTCGGGTGACGACAGATACGGATGCAAGCGATTCATCCGCTGTCTGCGCGGTGCGCGTAGGGGTAACGACGATGCTGAGCGGCGCCTTGCCCAGCGTATCCGCAGCTTGAGATATTACAGGATAAATGAAAGTGCCGGACAGCATTGCCGCCAGCGTCAGCCGGTATCTAGACATAACTTCTCCTCCGCGCCCGCCGCGCGATTATGGTTTCACTGTCAACGGCAACGGAGGAATGGGGCACGGAGCACGACAGGCCAATCACCTGACGATACCGCGGCAAAGCCCTCCGCTTAGCCGTCTCTCAATGCTTGTGGCCGGTCTCCGGACTCGCGAGCGGGAAGAGGATAAACCTCTTCAGGGCGGCGCCTTCCCACACCGGCGGTCCTGAGACCTGTGGCGCAGTGGCGTGATGCCGCCTTGTCAACTCGCTTACCGTTGCGGGGGCAGTGCCGGAATTGCATCGCAGAGTAATGCGTGCGCACCGGCTTCCCGTTTCATCCCTGTTTAAAGGGACACCAGAAGCGTGAGTGCGGGGAACCTAATCGTCAGTGCCGTGCACTGTCAAGACAGGAAATTTTCAACGGAAGGGGGGGGGATGGATTTGCCACATGGCAGCGCTAAATCGCGCGCCGCATAATTGCAGCGCGCGATTTGCTAATTTCAGGCCTTTAAGGCCGAGCCTTAAAGTGCTTTCAGATTGGCTGCGGAAACGCGGCCCTTCTTGGCGTCTTTTTCAAGTTCGTAGCTGAGCTTTGCCCCTTCGTCGGGATTAGACATGCCCGCACGTTCGACAGCACTGATGTGCAAAAACACGTCGTCTCCGCCTTCATCGGGCTGAATAAATCCAAAACCCTTGTTTGCGTTGAACCACTTCACGGTTCCAGTAGCCATATTTAGAACTCCTAGTTCTTAGTTTGTTGGAAGGCAGTGACTGCGCGCCGCAACACTTAGTCACAGCGCGTAATTGTTTCTCTAAGACAGTATCTTAGAGTAGTTTTAGATTGGCTGCGGAAACGCGGCCCTTCTTGGCGTCTTTTTCCAGTTCATAGCTGAGCTTTGCCCCTTCATCAGGATTGGACATGCCCGCACGTTCAACCGCGCTGATGTGCAGGAACACGTCCTGACCGCCATCATCGGGTTGAATGAAGCCATAACCTTTGTTTGCGTTGAACCACTTGACGGTTCCAGTAGCCATTTGTAGAACTCCTAGTTTCTCAGTTAGCAGATAGCGGGGTCTAACTCCGCAATTATGTGAAGCGCCAATGTTGTTTGGTAATGACGCGACGCATGGGTGGACCGGGGCATAAGCCCCGGAATATGTTAAGCCGCAGGCCGCGCTCTCTCATTGTAGCGCGGCTTGAAGCGGTTTTTCTGTTTTGGCCGGTTTCCAGGCTTGCGTGAAGCAGGCGCGGGGTTTTCACGCGGCGTTCCGCCCGCAACAATCAGCCGGTTTCCGGTCAGCTTTTCGATACTGCGCAGATGCCCCATTTCGCTGTCATCGCAAAACGACACGGCAATACCACTATTGCCTGCGCGCGCCGTACGGCCAATCCGGTGCACATAACATTCGGGCACATTTGGCAGATCGAAATTAATCACATGAGTGACGCCGGTCACATCGATGCCGCGTGCAGCGACATCCGTCGCCACCAATATGCGCGCCTTGCCACTGCGAAAGCGTGCGAGTGAATGCTGCCGCGCCGACTGGCTCTTGTTACCATGCAGCGCTTCAGCGTCGGTACCATCTTTACACAGACCTTCGGCAATACGCCCGGCAGCATGTTTGGTGCGGGTGAAGACGATAGCCCGCGACAGGGCAGGATCGTTGAGCAGGGTTTTCAGCAGCGTACGCTTGTCCCCGGTATTCACGAAGAACACTTTCTGTTCGATTTGCGGATTATCGGCCTCGCTGCGGGGAACTTCCACACGCAACGGATTATCCAGAACAGACGCCGCCAGGCCGGCGACCTCCGTTGGCATGGTCGCCGAAAACATCAGGGATTGCCGCTTTTTTGGCAGCGCGGAGATGATTTTTTTGATGTCCTTTACAAAGCCGAGATCAAACATGTGATCGGCTTCATCCAGCACAAAATGTGTTACGGATTGGAGTTTCAGATGACCACAGGTCATCAGATCGACAATACGCCCGGGCGTTCCGGTGACGATATCGACGCCGCCAGCCAGTTTGTCGATCTGCGGTTTACGTCCAACGCCGCCATAGATGGTGGTGGAACGCAGGCCCAGATGACGCGAAAGCAGACGGATATGCTCGTCAATTTGCAAGGCAAGTTCGCGCGTTGGCGCAACAATCAGCGCCCGCACAACGGGACGCTTCTGCTTTTCAGCCAGTGACAGGCTTTGCAGGATCGGCAGGGCAAAGGCCGCTGTCTTGCCGGTGCCCGTCTGGGCGAGGCCAAGCAGGTCACGCCCGCTCATGATACCGGGTATGGCCGCAGCCTGAATGGGAGTTGGAGTGTTGAAGTTTTGTGTTTTGAGCGCGCGCAACAGCGGCCCGCTGAGGCCAAAGCCAGTAAAATCCAGAGATTGCAAGTGTGATAATTCCTTCGCGCCGCCTCTTAACTGCCTTTTCCTCATGAAAAGGGACTCTGCGGCGCTTTGATCTGCGGCCCACGCGGGACGGTGGGGCAAATGATATATTGGGAGACTTACTCGGGACTGCACCCATTTTCTCGATGGCTGCTCCCGCCTTCGCGAGAAATCTTGGCGAGACCATACACCTAGTTTGCGTATCGTCAAGCTAATTCGCTCTCACATCTCTGGCAATTGCCCTTGGGTGCGAATTTGGGTAGCTTCTGTTACAAGCTGGCGCAAGCACCGTACCGAGGGAGAATACCGCAATGCCATCCAATATTTATGATCTTGATCTTGATAAGAACCCGGCCAACCATCAGCCTCTGACGCCGCTCAGCTTCCTGCGCCGCACCGCCGAGGTGTACCCGAACCGTCCCGCCATTGTGCATGGTGACAGGTCATTCAGCTATGCCGAATTTTACGCCCGCTGCCGCCGGCTGGCGAGCGCCCTTGCGGCGCGCGGCATGGGCCGGGGCGATACGGTGGCGATCCTGTCGCCCAATATACCACCCATGCTGGAGGCGCATTATGGCGTTCCGATGGCTGGGGCGGTGCTCAATACGTTAAATTATCGTCTGGATGCCGCGGCCATCGCCTTTATTCTGGACCATGGCGAAGCCAAAGTACTGATTGTGGACCGGGAATTTTCATCCCTCGCCAAAGACGCCCTGGCGCTGTGCAAAGCCAAGCCATTGGTGATCAATATAGACGACCCGGAATATACCGGCGAGGGCGCGGCTATCGGCGAGGTGGAATATGAAAGCTTTATCGCCGCGGGTGATGCAGATTTTGACTGGGTCATTCCCGGCGACGAATGGGATGCGATCTCGCTTAATTACACCTCTGGCACAACAGGAAATCCAAAGGGCGTCGTGTTCCATCACCGCGGGGCCTATCTGCTGTCGATGGGCAATGTGGTCACGGCGTCCATGCAGAAACATCCGGTTTATCTGTGGACGCTGCCGATGTTCCATTGCAATGGCTGGTGCTTTACCTGGTCGCTCAGTGTGGCGGCGGGCACGCATATCTGCCTGCGGCGCACCGAAGCGGCGCTGATTTACGCCGCCATCGCCAAATATCAGGTTACGCATATGTGCGGCGCGCCGGTGGTGATGGGCATGCTGATCAACGCAAAACCGGAAGAACGCATTGCCTTCAGCCATACGATCGAATTTTTTACCGCCGCCGCACCACCGCCCGCCAGCGTGATCGGCGCCATGCAGGCCAGCGGATTTTCTGTCACGCATCTGTACGGCCTGACCGAAACCTACGGCCCCGCCGTCATCAACGACTGGCATGAAGAATGGAACGCACTGCCCGCGGACGAGCAGGCCACCATCAAGGCCCGCCAGGGAGTGCGCTATCAGGTGCTGGAAGATCTATCCGTGCGCGATCCCGAAACCATGCGCGAAGTGCCGAACGATGGCGACACCATGGGCGAAGTAATGTTTCGCGGCAATGTCGTGATGAAGGGCTATCTGAAAAATCCCAAGGCCACGAATGAATCGTTCGAAGGCGGATGGTATCATTCCGGCGATCTGGGGGTGCGGCATCCCGATGGTTATATCCAGTTACGCGACCGCTCCAAAGACATCATCATTTCAGGAGGCGAAAACATTTCCTCCATCGAGGTTGAGGACACGCTCTACAAACATCCCGGCATTCTGGAGGCGGCGGTGGTTGCGCGCGCCGACGAAAAATGGGGCGAGACGCCGTGCGCCTTTATTACGCTCAAGCACACCCACCAAAATCTGACGGCGCAAGACATCATCGCCTATTGCCGGGAGAATCTGGCGCATTTCAAGTGCCCGCGTCACGTGGTGTTCACCGAACTGCCGAAAACCTCAACCGGTAAAGTGCAGAAGTTTAAACTGCGCGAGATGACCAAAGAGGTGTGCTGAGGGCCCCCGGGGGCACTCGGCAACCCTCCATTAACCTTATTGGCCCTAGTGTGACGCACCCAAAGTTTCGTTCTGGAGATGCGTCACCCGATGGCCGAGAAACCCCGTATTGCGATTTTCGACCCCATGCATCCGCGCGAGAGTTCCTTCATGCGCCCGCTGGCGGCGCACCTGGAGGCGGGCTGGCAGGTTGATTTTTATCATCGGGGAACCGTGGATGAAATCGTACAAGCCGCACGGGATTGCGATGCGCTGTGGTTTGAATGGTGTGGACCGCTGGCGGCGTGCGCTACCAATCAGATCGATCTTTGTGGCAAAAAGACAATAGTGCGGCTGCATTCATTCGAAGCGATCGACACCAACTATGCCAACGAAGTGTTCTGGGGCAATGCGGATCATCTGGTGCTGGTATGCGACGACGTGCAGGAAATACTGCGCACCCGCCGGGCGGACATAGCGCGCCAGACCAATGTGCGTGTCATCCATAACGCCATCGAATGCGCACGGTTCGCCAATGACGCGCCAAAGGTAATGACCGATATCGCCTGGGTCGGCGGCCTTGAAATGAAAAAGAACCCGGCATTGTTCCTGCAAATTATGGAAAAGCTTATGGTGATTGATCCTGCCTACCGGCTACACGTGGCCGGCAGGTTTACCGATCTGCGCATGTATCGCTATCTGAATCATATGATCGGCCGGCTTGGTCTCAAGGAGCATCTGAAATTTTATGATTACGTAACGGACATGCCTGCCTGGCTGCGGGACAAGGGGGTGCTGCTGAGCACCACATTGTATGAAAGTTTCGGCATGAATATCGGCGAGGCCATGGCGGCAGGGGCCTTTCCGGTTATTCATGATTTTCCGGGGGCTGATCAGTTATGGCCGCGTGAATGCCTGTTTTCCACTGTGGATGAGGCGGTGGCGCTGATACAGCAGGCGGTCGCTGGCCGCTATATTGACTATGTGCGCGGCCGTTATGACGCCCCGGTGCAATTCGCCGCCATCGATGCGCTGCTGGCGGAACCCAACCGAAAGATCGTGGACCAGATTGTTTTCACCCATCAGGATACGGAAATTTTCTTTCACCTGCCGGACCGCAATGATCACATTCAAAAAACCATCGCGCTTTCCAGCTACTTCTACGAGCCGGAAATGCTGGAGGATATGCGGGCGCGGGTGATGGCGCTGGATGTTCCCGAAAATGCCATGGCGCTGGATGTGGGGGCCAATATCGGCAATCACACGGTATTTATCGGTAAGGTACTGGGGCTGAACACGATCGCCTTTGAGCCGACGCCGCGCAGCCATGCGGTGCTGTGCAAAAACATTGCGCTGAACGGGCTTGACGGACATGTGCAGGCGCTGCGCATCGGCGCCGGCGCGCAGACGGGACACGCCACGGTGCAGACGCGCGACGCCGCCAATTGGGGAATGAATCAGCTGCACGCCGATAGCGACGGCGAGATTGAAGTGAAACGGCTGGACGACATTTCCCGCACGGGGCCGGTCGTGCTGATGAAGGTCGATGTCGAGGGCATGGAACTGGATGTGCTGCGCGGCGCGGCGGAAATTTTGCGCACCGATCATCCGCTCTTATACATCGAAGCCGCCACGGACGCCCAGCGCCAGCCCATCGAAGCCTATCTGGCGGCTTTTGGCTATCGCATCGCGCAACGCTTTAACGCCAC
>JAUSQH010000151.1 GCA_030652895.1 Alphaproteobacteria bacterium | reverse complement strand
GCCAAGGCGGCCATATTGTCCGTCGCGCCGATCAATTTGACTTGCGGTTCGCATTGCCTGTGCAGGCAGGGCGTCCGCCACGGAAACTGCGCCGTTCGCGCTGATGTTGCTTGGCGGTTGACCAGGGCCTGACTCCCGCGCGCGCAGATCAAGCCGCAGGACCTGGACGTTGACCGCCCCCCAGGCCCTGAGAAGCTGTTCGCCCAGATGTGTGCTGATCCAATCGCGCTTGAAACGGCTGGGCGCAGTGAGGTGTACGCCGCCACCGTCAATGCCCTCGCAATCCATGAAGCGGAGCCAGTTCTGATAAGTCGCTTCCCCAAGCTCCTTGCGCAGAAGCGTCACTACCTGCGTCCACTGACGGGAAATTTCAGAGGCTGGAATATCTGCCTGAGGCCGCCTGGTATCGTCATGTACAGGCCCGTCCGAAACTAAGTGCGGAAGCGCACTTCCCGGATTTCTGACCTCTTCTGCGCCTGGGTCTTGTTTCGTCATTAACCCCCCTGTAACGATAAATTCTGATACTTGCCGCCCCAGAAGTTTTGGAATCCGGGAATTTTAATGATTTTGGGTCGTTTAAGTCTGTTTCCATGGCAGGCCATGGAACTTCCACCCGCTGCGCCTTCCGCGATGACGCTCAGTATCAATATCCCCTTCAAAACCGCCGGCAAGATTATAACAGCGCTTAAAACCCAGCCGCGCCAGGCTGATTGCGGCTTCGCGTGAACGCGCGCCAGAGCGGCAAATAAATATTACAGCGCTATCCGGGCTAGTGCTTAGTTGCGAGAGCGCACCTTTTGTATCGCTATCAAAATTCGGGTTGCGCGCCATAGCGGGCAGGCTTTGCCATTCGATCGTCACAGGTTGTTTGCCCAAAGACGAAAGGTCTGCAAGGCCAACGAAGCTCCATTCGGCGCTGGTGCGTACATCCACAAGCACCGCGTCGCTTTCTGTTGACAACAGATCCCACGCCTGTTTGGGGTCAATGTCGCCAGCGTAGCCACGTGAAGCAGTTTCGTTTGGTAACGGATCATCTGGTTCGGAACGGGTCATTACTTCCCAATCTGCATAGAAGTTAAGAGCATAATAGATAAAAATAGCTTATTACTAAAGATAGTATAGTTCTAGTTTATACTTACTATCGTAACTATTAATGCCACAAGAGACACCCCAGAGCCGAAGTCTGTGAGAAATATGCAGATTTTAAATTGTTTTTTCTAGCTAATGACGCCGCTTTAACCAACGTTCAATACTGTAACTGGGACAAATTTTGGGCGCAATAGGGTGAAGCCAATAAAATTTCTGTTTTTTGAAGATATTTTTCTTGACCTCAGAAAACGCTTTTTGCAGTCAGACATTAGCTGGAAAACGGTCTTCCGTTTTATTTTTTCGCCTGAGAAACGCCTGAAATTGTTGCTGATATAACACAACCCCGTTTTGCCGCAGCGCACCCATAACTGGTGTTGCCGCAAAACAATCACTAGCAATACCAATTGATTGGTCTGTCCCAGATAAGATGGAACGACAGATTTCCTGTAAGCCGGGACTAGGGCGGCATTCGTTTAATTGGTGCCGTTTTGCCGCCTAATTAAACACATATCGCTGCATTGGAACATTCTAGAATAGGGCGGATTCATTGGTTAAACCCAAGCCGCATGGCGTGGATCAAATCAAAATCGCCCTACACCGCGAGGTTGTTTACCCGCACGGTCAAGCGCGATACTTTGCGCGAGGCGGCCCGCTTTTTCAGCGCGCCTTTTTGCGCACCGCGCATCAGTTCCGGTTCAACCACTTTAAGGGCCTCCAAGGCCGCAGAACGGTCCCCTTTTACGATAGCGTCTTCAACAACGCGGACAAAGCTACGGACACGGCTGCGGCGGGCCCCATTAACTGCGGTTCGTGCGGCGGTTTGCCGAATGCGCTTTTTTGCCTGCTTGCTATTCGCCATATTGGTGTAAGCCCTGAAAATGCCTGTTGGAGAAGGGGGCCTTATAACCCTAGTGCGAACGTGGCTCAAGTAGAATCGCACTGCAAAGGCCGGAATAACGCAGTTCTAACCCTTCTCTGGCGGCCATTCGGACGTGTCGTGGTCAGGATGCTGGCGGTTTTCGAGTTTGTCGAGAGTATTCCTGGACATAAGCTGGTCCGTCGTTTTACCCCGCAAAGCGGGAAGTTCGCTTAACCACGGCATCCGCCCCTCTGTTCCGGCCTGAAATGTTGGCTGAAGTTTTTCCGGATGATCGAAACTGCCCGTCGTAAGACTAATTTCCCCGGCCCCAATTGTCTGACACGACAAGGGCGTTCCGCAGGCGCCGCAAAACCCACGCTGTAAAAGTTGCGAACTGGCGAATAGCGCCGGCCCGCCACGGGTCCAGGAAAACTGGTCGTGGGGGACGCTGACAAAGGGCGCAAAAAATGAACCAAAGGCCTTCTGGCACATGCGGCAATG
>JAUSQH010000146.1 GCA_030652895.1 Alphaproteobacteria bacterium | reverse complement strand
AATTGCGCCATGCCGAATGGGCTGAAATTGACCTTGATCGCGCTACGTGGAATATACCCAGCTCCAAAATGAAGATGAAAGTTGACCATCTTGTGCCGTTGTCTAAGCAGGCCGTGGCTATTTTGGCCGTACTTAAAGACGTTACCGGGCATGGTGGATATGTCTTTCCGTCTGAACGTGGCGGTTCGCGCCCTATGTCAGAAAACACCGTGAACGGAGCGCTTCGACGCTTGGGGTTTACGGCGGATGAAATGACCGCGCACGGTTTCCGAGCGATGGCGCGCACGATTCTGGATGAAGTGCTTAATTTTCGGCCTGACTACATCGAACACCAGTTAGCCCATGCTGTGAAAGACCCGAACGGACGCGCCTATAACCGCACGGCGCACCTGCTTGAGCGCCGCAAGATGATGCAAACCTGGGCGGATTACTTGGACAAGATCAAGGCAGGGGCGGAAGTGATACCGCTACACCGAGGCGCATAATGAGTTAGCTGCGCCTAGCCCGACGGAGCGAAAACCGAGACGCCACACGGGGCTGGCGTGGCCCCAATCAAAGGCGAGTAGGGAAGGGAGCAAGATGGATAAGCAAAAAATCGGATACACCGAAGTGCTAAGGCATGCCATAGAAGGGATAAAGGCCGATGCAGACGAATTAAAGGCCGGTATGAAACTGGACGACGCGCACCTCAAGCTTGTTGGTGCGGAAGCAGAAGATCGTCTAAGAGAAAGCGAAAGCGGTTTTGTGTCTGTTAATCGTAACGACCTTGCCGTATTAAAAATTGGGGCGGCACTTGGTCTTGCGGTTGAGGCAAACAATGCCTTAGATGACGGCGATCTGCTTTACGCCGCGACGATTGCAATACTTGGACAAAAGTTTATTTCGTCAGCGGCTGGCGTTTTTCTCGGAGTTCAAATCGGAGCTAATCCAGCCATCGCGATGGCAAAGAGGCGTCATGCCGAAAATTACGCCCTGACAGATGAGGCCGTTAAATACTGGCAAGAGAATATCGACCCGACCCTATCCGCTTCTAAAGCGGCAAATGAGTTACTACGAGTGGTTCCCTTGTCGCATAAAAAGCTGGCAGAAGTAATTTCGGCAGAAAAGAAGAAGCGGTCTTGAAAGTTTCCCGTCTGCGCACACCGGAAGGCCTGCGCAAAGCTTAAGCCCTGCGGATAGGGGAAGCTATTCAAGCAAGCCTAAACCAAGATTCACGCCATGCACCGCGCATCACTCCGAAGCGCGGGCTTTCACCTTCAAAAGGAAAGCATCATGGCGATGAAAACCATCCCCCAACACTTCGACGATCTGCCCGCGTCAGCCCAGGTACCGGCACGCACGCTGGCGAGCTTGTTGTATGTGTCCGAAGTCACAATCTGGCGCTGGTCGAAAATAGGCAAGCTGCCACGGCCCCGAAAGCTGGGTGGCAACACGACCCGGTTCAACGTCGGCGAAGTCCGCGCAGCGCTTTCAAAACTGGCAGCCTAAGCGGAGGCGATCATGGAAAAAGAAAAAGGCCACCCGCAGGCAGCCCAAAACACACACGGCGATCATAACGATAACTCCACTCACACTCAACGTTTGCACCTACTGGCGGCGTTCGAGAAACAGCATTCACTAACCACTATTGAAGCCCGGCGGGATCTGGATATTTTGATGCCCGCTGCCCGTGTGTTCGAGTTGCGCGCGATGGGGTATGACATTGCGACGATCTGGACACAGGGTGTAACCGAGTGCGGGCGCAAACATCGCATCGCACGCTATGTGTTGAGAAAGGCAGCGCCATGAATGGCGATTGGCTGGAACGCCTGCAAACGCTCTGTGAGCGGTTTTCTCACCTTGGCCTAGGTGCTGACCTTGCCGCCTTGTCTTTAATCGAACTGTGGGGCTTGTATTGCTATCTGTCCCAGTTGGTGGAGGGGTGAGTCATGGCCGAGAGAAGGCAAAAGCGGCCTCTTGAATCTATCAATGGCCCATATAGTGCGATCCCTCATTCGGTTTTAGATAGTACTGCATTCAAGGGTGCGAGCCAGCCAGCCAAAGCCCTGTTGTTCGATTTGATGCGGCAGCACAACGGGAAAAATAACGGCCATAAGCACTTGTCGTTTTCATGGCTGGCAAGCCGGGGCTGGAAATCGCGTGACGTGATCCAGCGGGCGCGGGCAGAGCTGATAGATCGCGGCCTCGTCATACAGACCCGGCAGGGCGGGTTGAATATTGGCGCCTCGCGCTATGCGGTCACTTGGTTGAAGATTACAAATTTCGTCGGCCTGGAAATCGAAAGCAAGGACTACCACCCTGGCGCGTGGTCGTTCATGGACGCCCTGCCCATTGCCAACAAAAACGCGAGCACCAGCCCGCCAGCCGGTAAAGGCAATACCGCCAGCCGGTACAGTCCACACCCGCCAGCCGGTACAGGTGAAGCCCTTGCTGTACCGTGAGCAGGTACGAAAACGGGGTTATTGGGCGCGTTCGCTGTACCGCCAGCCGGTAACAATGAATGTATTACCACTCCCTACCAGCAATTCCTTTGATTGCACATCTGATTGGGAGCAGGGGAGGGCATGGGAAAACTCGCCAGCATCACAGGCAAGACCATGCATGAAGCGCTTTATTCGTGCAGGCAGTCTAGAAAAACGCGTTTTCTCAACAGCACGGCAGGCGGGGGGCTGCAAAAGTCTGCCCGTCCATAAGCTAGACCGGGCAATAAGAATTTGTATAACGCTAACCCGGAAAATCCGTTGTGCGCGCGCGAGGGACGGGGAAGTCGTAACCATGGGACCAGTCGATGGCAAGCAAGCAGAAAAAACAGGAAGCTAAATACCCTCGCAAGGCTGTTTTAGTGGAGCTTAGGGAAAGCGATGACGATGAAGTCAGAGCGTGGAAGACAACGGCAGTTCTGACGGCGACGGAAACAGCCGCGATGCGGGTAATGCGGGGGGCTGAAACAAAAAATGGCAATTGGGACAATATCGACGTGCCTGCGCTGATCGACCAATTGCGAGGTCAGGCGGCTGCGGTGAATCGCGGCGACCTGTCACAAGCCGAGGCCATGTTGATGAATCAGGCCACGGCATTGCAAAGCCTGTTTGCACGGCTGGCCGAACGCGGTATGGGTTGCGACCATGCACCAGCATTCGAGGCCAATATGCGGATGGCACTGCGGGCGCAAAGCCAATGCCGGGCAACGTTGGAAACGCTCGCCGCGATCAAAAATCCGCCGACTGTTTATGCGAAGCAAGCGAACTTTGCGGCGGGACACCAGCAAGTTAACAACGGCATCCCTACCCCTACGCAGGCGCGAGAAATTGAAAACCAGCAAAGCAAACTATTGGAGGCTCATAATGGCGAATGGCTGGACATCGGTGCGGCGGGCGCGACAAGCGCAACGGATAAGGCAATGGCGACCGTGGGAGAAATCGACGGGCCCAAAAACCACTGAGGGTAAGGCTATAGTGGCGCAGAATGCGTGGAAGGGTGGAGCGCGGCAGATGCTTCGCGAGGTAGCTACTCTACTCAAACAACTAAAACTATCCAACAACGAATAAAGGGGGTGGCAAGGTGTGGAGACTGAAAGCAATTCTCAAGGCTTTTCCCTTGCTCATGTCGTTGTTCATGGTGCCGGCCCATGCAGAGAATTGGGTTGCTATCGGTGTGGCGGACTCCAGCGGCCAAACTTTATATGTCGATAAGGACAGCATTGAAAAGGTGGGGGGCTTTGCAAGTTTTTGGATAAAAATGGGGATCGAGAAGAGCCTTCTTTCATTCAATGCTTATACAGATTCTATTGAACAAGTTGTTCTCAATTGCGAAGAGAGAACTTATGCCGTCAGCAAGATATTGGGCGTCAGGAGTAATGGCGAGCGCGTGTCCCTCAAGGAAGTTGCCCCCGCAGCGTTGAGTTTTGCGAAGGTCGTGGACACTTCATCAGTAAGCAATCACTGGAGCCAATTCTGTCCTACACAGGTTGCCAGCGTTCAGCTTCCCGTAGCCCAGGTGAACACTCCGCCGGCCGCACCAAAGCCCCCCGAGTTCTCAACTGGCAGTGGGTTCTTTGTCACGCCAGATGGCTATTTCGTAACGAACTATCACGTTATTGCGGGTGCAGAAGGAATTGTACTTGTTGATGTCAATTCAAAAATGCACCCGGCAACAATTGTTCGAATTGATAAGGCTAACGATATTGCCGTTCTAAAAGCTGATGGCAAATTCAAGGCTATTCCAGTTGTCACTTCAAGAACTGCTAAACGAGGGCAGTCGGTCATTACCGTAGGCTACCCGCACGCCAATATCCAAGGCTTGGAACCCAAGGTCACTGGCGGCATCATCAATAGCCTAACTGGCCTCAATAATGACGCCCGCACATTCCAGATTAGCGTCCCGCTTCAGTCCGGCAATTCTGGCGGGCCGCTTGTCACCTTGGATGGCAATGTCATTGGAGTGGTTGCAATGAAACTGAGCGCGCTGGCCATGCTTGAGGAAACCGGTGATCTGCCGCAAAACGTAAATTACGCGGTGAAATCAAATTATCTAACTGAGGTTTTGATAGGCATCCCTGGGGTAGAGCGCAAATTGTTGCAACCCTCTAAACGTCCATACAAGGATGTTGCGGAGCTAACTGCTGTAGTGGAAGAGGCTACGGCATTGGTTATTTCCACAATCAACGCTCGTGAAAATTAGGCAAATAGCAGGGGCACTGAAAATATTTGGCGGTAGTTCTGGCGGTATGCCTAATCAATGAAACCATAATCACAAGCATCCGCGCGGTCTGTATTTAAGCTTTCGAGTCCCCCTCCCGCACCCGTTTCAGCGATGACGCGCCGCAGCGTTATCTGCGGGCCCAGCAAATGCTCAGGCCACCCGCCGGTTTTTCGCGCACTCGCGCTCGATCAGGTC
>JAUSQH010000127.1 GCA_030652895.1 Alphaproteobacteria bacterium | reverse complement strand
AGCATAGCATTCCGAGAACGGAACTAAGCTGACAGCATCCCGTGCGCGCCTACGCTGTGCCGAAATTTCTGCAAGTAGATGTGATGTCGTCATGGCGCATGGTGGACATGTACAAGCTGCTCGTCGGCGTACTGCAGCGTTTCAGTTAGGTTCGGAAGTGTGTCGATTGTCTGCCCGGTCCTAACGCGGATCAGTTCGTGAAAGTATTTCATCCTCTCGTCCGGCTGCCAGAGATGCCAATGAACGAAATCGAAGCCTGTCCACCGATAAATCTCCGCCAAGAGATTCAGAGTTGTCTTGCGTTTGAGCCAGTTCGGCGCCGTTGCTACAGCCTCCAACCGATCCGGGTCACGAACGGGCAAGCTACGCTCACGGGCTTTGCTGACATCATCATAAATGAGCGCGCGTATGCCTTCGGGCCCCAGCCGCTCGATCAGATTAACGAGAGTGCCGTAATGCGGTTGCGGAACAGCGTATTGCGACTGCCCAGCAAACGTACGGCGTGGACTATGATGGATATTCAGCTTCAGCGTAGTCGGCTCTTCGCCAAGTATCGTCACAGGGCGAAATCTCCACGCTCGCAGCAGCCAGTCCTGGAGCGAGGTGCGGTGCAGCATGTATGCTGGGCGCCACGGTCCAACGCGGAATGCAAACTCCGTCCGTAGCAGCCATGAGCTTGCCGGCTCGAAGATGTAGTTTGCGCCGGCATAGGCACGTCGGAGAGAACTTGGAATATTAAGTTCGACAAAAGCCGGGCGATACAGCTTGGCTTTCAGGTCATCACTTGTAACTGCAAAGGCCGCCCGACCGAGATAGAAATCCGCATCTTGCCGCTCGAGTGCCGCTACCGATTTCTCGAGGTGATCAGGAAGCCACAAATCATCATGGTTCAGGAAAGCTACAAATTTCGTGTCGGCAAGGTGCAGTCCAACTGTATTTGGACCGTGCTGGCCGCCACTCCGTTTCGCTAGGTTGATGTAGTGGAATCGCTCATCTTCCATCGCACTGACGCAAGACGCTATCGACTCGTCACAACAATCCCCGATGATAAGGGCTGTCCAACTAACGACGGTCTGCCGTTTTACACATCCAAGAACTGCTGGCAGCACGTCCGGTCTGTTACAGGCGGCGACAACAATGGTCACACCTGATCGGTCGCTGCACTTTCTCGGACCTGGGAACCTTGTAGGCCAGTGCGGAGGTGCGGAAATCATATGCGAACCATCGAGCAAATTTGGACGTGGTGGCGCATCCAGATACGCAAGGCGCGGCCTTGAATGAGAAACTATTGACCCGCATTCTCAGTTGGTCAAATGAATACTTGAGTTCCCCCCTCGAATAGATTTGTGAATGGTGTCTTCGCGACTCGGGACGCAAGAAGGCGTTTCTGTTAGGAGGGTGCACTCGATATTATCGCGCTGCGCTTTCAAGTGTTGATAGTCTTTCCTCGAATCCTACGGCCATCCAGATAAGGAGTTGATCGTAGCGAACTCCATATCGTCTGCCAGCGGGTTCGGCCGGGGTGTCAACTATACCGTTACCGCTGAAGACAGTCGGTTGTGCTTCCCAATGATCGACACACAAGACGCCATATTGGAAACCGTCGAGGCCTTCCGTCTCGAAGATCGTGAGCACGTCTTGTGCCGTCACACCTATGTGGAGACGTGCAGCGTCTCCTTTGCTCTCAACGGACGAAAGCCAACAGTAGATTCCGATGATTTCAGAGAGTCTCCTCGCGACGGCGCACTCGGCTTGTTGGAGCGATCTCAACGGCGTTTTCGCGTGGGCATCTGATGTCTGGATTGTCCCATTGCTAGCGTGGATGTCCTTCCATCTTCGCGCTGCCGAACCGAGATCCTGGACATTGTCTGCGCCGGGTTGAATTATTCCTGCGCTCGAGATCCGCATGCGCTCGGTCGCACCGGTTGTCCCGGCAATAAATGAAATTCGAGTCGGGCAAGCTGTGCCACTCGTCGGCGCCGCGTCGGCAGAGAATCGAATTGCGCCAGTCTGTCGATAAAAGGTGCCGTCATAGCCGAAGGAATTGAGAACGCCAATCGTGTCGTTTTCGGCAACAGCTGCAGGAGAGAGTATTGTTCCGCGAGCGCGAAAGAAATCAAAACGGGTGCCGGCCGCGTTACCATCCGTGGCTGCTTGCATTCCAAGTGTAGGGCGACCGGTGTCGTTATTGCCTATGCTCACGGCTGGAGCGGCAGACAATGCCGGGGTCGCTTGCGAGAGGTCGACCGGGTCGCCGAGCGAGATTTCACCATCGCTTGTGACTTCGACAACCTCCTTCCACGTCTCCCCATCGGCGCTCACTTTGATCGAGAAGCTGTCGTTGCCGGTGAGGCCGAATTCGGCGCGGCCTTCGGCGTCGTTCTGGAACAGGATGGAGGCCGTGTTTTCTTCCGCGGC
>JAUSQH010000112.1 GCA_030652895.1 Alphaproteobacteria bacterium | reverse complement strand
AAATCCATCGAGGACTTGGGTGCGATGGATAACACGCTCTTTATCTATATCGCCGGCGACAATGGGGCGAGTGCCGAGGGCGGTATGAACGGGCTCTTCAACGAGATGACCTTCTTCAATGGCATCCCGGAGACCGTTTCCGATCAGCTCAAGAACCTCGACAAGTGGGGCGGGCCGGAGACCTTCCCGCATTTTGCTGCCGGGTGGGCGATCGCCGGCAACACGCCCTTTGCTTGGTCAAAGCAGGTTGCTGCCGATTTCGGCGGCACGAAGAACGGCACGGTGGTCCACTGGCCGAAGGGGATCAAGGCCAAGGGTGAAGTACGCAGCCAGTGGCACCATGTTGTGGACGTCGCGCCAACAGTGCTGGAGGCGGCGGGCGTGCCATTTCCGAAATCGGTCAATGGTTCGGTGCAGAAACCATTCGAAGGCGTCAGCTTCGCGTACTCCCTCAACGATGCCAAGGCGAAGGATCGGCATATCACGCAGTACTTCGAGATTCTCGGCAACCGCGCTATTTACAATGCCGGCTGGTTGGCGCGCACGGTGCACCGGGCGCCGTGGGAACAGCGGCCTCGAGCCACTCTTGAGAAGGACACTTGGGAACTCTATGAGACGCGCAATGATTTCAGCCTGTCTGACGATCTAGCGGCGAAGAACCCGGGCAAACTCAACGAGCTAAAGGCCCTCTTCCTGAAGGAGGCCGTCAAGTACAACGTGCTTCCGATCGACGATCGCAGCGCTGAACGCTTCGACCCGAGCATGGCCGGCCGTCCCGACTTGATGGCAGGCCGCACCTCCCTCACGGTCTACGCGGGCATGACGGGGATGATGGAAAACGCCTTCATCAACGTGAAAAACCGCTCGAAGAGCATTACTGCCGACGTTGATATCGCCCAGGATCATCCAGGCAAAGGCGTCATCCTTGCCCAGGGTGGCCGTTTCGGCGGCTGGAGCCTTTATGTCAAGGACGGTAAGCCAGCCTACACGTACAATTGGGTTGGACTAGAGCGCTACACAATTGCATCAGATGAGCCCTTACCGCCCGGCAAATCCACGGTCAGGCTCAGCTTCGCATATGATGGCGGTGGCCGTGGTAAAGGCGGCACAGCCACGGTGATCGTCAACGGCCAGAAGGTC
>JAUSQH010000111.1 GCA_030652895.1 Alphaproteobacteria bacterium | reverse complement strand
CCGCCTCCCCCTCCGCCCCCTCCTCCGCCGCCCCCTCCTCCGCCACCGCCTGTGGTCGAGAGTCCGCCGCCGCCGCCTGTGGTAGAGAGTCCGCCGCCGCCGCCGCCTGTGGTCGAGAGTCCGCCTCCGCCGCCGCCCGTCATCGAGGCGCAGGAAATGGTGCTGCAACAGGTTATGCAAACCAGCGTCACAATCGTCAATCAGGTCAATGCGTTGAGTGATGAGCGCAATGAAACATCAACAGGCGATGAACGGATTAATGAAGCTAGGCTTCCAGGCGGCCCCGCCAACAATACCTATGTACGGGTGGTCCAGCCGGAAGATATTGGCAACGCTGCCGACGCGGACGCCGCCCCGGCCGTAACTGCCAACTGTGTCTGTAACTGACAGGACGCGGGATGAATTTGGATTGAAAAGATGAACGCGTGGACTGTTCGCACCTTAATAATCTAACGCATCCCAGCCTATGCCGCCGCGCTCGCCACCCGCGCGATACCCGATAGGGTGCGGGTCAGATTTTGCACCCCGGCCAGTCGCTCGTCCGTTGTTTCCCAACTGCGCTGATAAATCATTTTATGATCGGGGCGCAGTTTAGCGGTCTTGCCATGCCGGGTCAGAAAATCCACCAGTCCGGCCGGATTGGCGAACGTATCATTGCGGAAAGCCACAACCGCGCCTTTTGGCCCGGCGTCAATTTTGGCTATTCCCGCCAACCGGCAATGCTGCTTGATAGCGACAATTTTCAAGAGCTGATTCACTTCATCCGGCAGCGGGCCGAACCGGTCGATCAGTTCGGCGGCGATGGAGTCTATCTCCTCACGCACTTCCAGTTGCGACAGGCGGCGATAGAGCGACAGACGCACGTTCAGATCCGCCACATAGGATTCCGGGATCAACACCGACGCGCCCAGACTGATCTGCGGCGACCAATGGTCGGCAACCTCGGCGTCCGCGCCACCGCTGCGTAATGCGGCGACCGCTTCTTCCAGCATTTCCTGATACAGCTCAAATCCCACTTCGCGGATATGGCCGGACTGTTCCTCGCCCAGAAGGTTTCCCGCTCCACGAATGTCCATGTCGTGGCTGGCCAGGCTGAACCCCGCGCCCAAAGTATCCAGCGTCTGTAGCACCTTCAGACGTTTTTCAGCATTCGGCGTGATGACCTTTTTGGGCGGCAGCGTCAGATAACAAAACGCCCGCACCTTCGAGCGCCCAATGCGGCCCCGCAACTGATAGAGTTGCGCCAGCCCGAACATGTCGGCGCGATGCACCAGCATGGTATTGGCGGTGGGAATATCGAGCCCGGACTCGATAATCGTAGTGCTCAGCAACACATCATATTTGCGGTCATAGAACGCGTTCATCACATCGTCCAGTTGCCCGGGCGGCATTTGCCCATGCGCCACCACATATTTTATCTCCGGCACGAATTCCTTCAGATAGGCTTCGGCTTCCGGCAGATCGGCGATGCGCGGGCAGACGTAGAAGCTTTGCCCGCCGCGATAATGCTCGCGCAGCAACGCCTCGCGCAGCAGCACCGGGTCGAACGGCGAAACAAATGTGCGCACCGCCAGCCGGTCGACCGGCGGCGTCGCGATAACCGACAGTTCCCGCATACCCGAAAGCGCCAGTTGCAATGTGCGTGGAATAGGCGTTGCCGTCATGGTCAGCACATGCACATCGGCGCGCAGCTGCTTCAGGCGTTCCTTGTGCCCTACCCCGAAATGCTGTTCTTCATCGACGATCAGCAGCCCGATATTTTTGAACTGTATATTTTTGCCAAGCAGCGCATGGGTGCCGATGACAATATCGACCTGCCCTTCGCTGATTTCCTTTTTTAGTATGTTGGCCTGTTTGGCGGGCACCATGCGCGACAGTTGCGCAATACGCACCGGCATGCCCTCAAAGCGCTGCAGAAACGTCTGATAATGCTGCCGGCACAACAATGTGGTGGGCACAATTACGGCGACCTGAAAGCCGGACATGACCCCCACAAAGGCCGAACGCAGCGCGACCTCGGTCTTGCCAAAACCGACATCGCCGCAAATCAGCCGGTCCATCGGGCGGCCGCTTGCCAGATCATTCTGAACATCCTCTATCGCGCGGATCTGGTCTTCGGTTTCCTGATAGGGGAAACGGGCGCAAAATTCCGTATACATCCCATCGGGCGGATAGACCGGGGTAACATCCCGCAACGCCCGGGCGGCGGCGACCTTGATTAATTCTTCGGCCATTTCCCGGATACGTTTTTTGAGCCGCGCGCGGCGGTTTTGCCATGCGGCGCTGCCGAGACGGTCAAGCGCCGCATGGGCGTCTTCCGAACCATAGCGGGTCAAAAGTTCAATGTTTTCGACCGGCAGATATAATTTGTCGCCACCATGATAACTCAACACCAGGCAATCATGTGGTGCGCCGCTGATCTCAAGCGTCTGCAACCCCTCATACCGGCCAATGCCATGTTCTATATGCACCACCAGATCGCCCGCGCTCAGGCTTGAGGCTTCGGTTAGGAAGTTTTCCGCCCTTTTTTGACGGCGGCTTTGGCGCACCAGCCGGTCGCCCAATATGTCCTGTTCGCCAATCAGCAGCAGATCATCGGTTTCAAAACCATTTTCAATACCAAGTACAATCAACCCGGCGGTTCCACGTGGCGCCGATTTCGCCTGTTCCCAGCTATCGGGGTAGACAATGGCGTTTAAGCCATGATCGGCAAGCACAGTACCCAGCCGTTCGCGCGATCCCGTGCTGTACGCCGCGATCAACACCTGCCTGCCTGCGGCCTGTGCGGCGATAACGTGATCGCGCACGGCCTCATAAATATTGACGGCTTCCTGTTTGCGCTCCGGTGCGAAGTTTCTGCATTGACGCCCGGCCATATCGACGGTCAATTCATTTTCCGGGGATTGGTAGGGCGTGAAATTTCGCACGCGATGCGAACTTAACAGCGCCTCCCATTCGTCCGCCGGTATATAGAGCGCGTCCGGCGAAAGCGGCTTGTAACTGACGGCGAATTGACCGGGGTTCCTGGGCGCGGTGTTGCGCGCGTCATAATAGTCGGCAATCAGTCCGATGCGGCTGACAACCGCTTCGTCCGCCAGGTGATCCATGCAGATTATGGGCGTGGCCGCACCGTCCGGCAGATAGTCGAAAAGAGTATCCAGGCGTTCATGAAACAGCGGCAGCCAGTGCTCCATGCCCTGATGTTTGCGGCCCTCGCTGATCGCTTCATACAGGGGATCGGCATCTGTCACGGCCCCAAAAGTGCGCACATATCCGGCGCGAAAGTGCCGGATGCTGGATTCGTCCAGGATAACTTCTGATACTGGCGTCAGAATGAGGTTTTTCAGTTTGCCCGTGCTGCGCTGGGTTTCGGGGTCAAACACCCGGATGGATTCCAGTATGTCGCCAAAAAAATCCAGCCGCCGCGGCGCATCCGCCCCCGGTGGATAGACGTCCAGCAACCCGCCGCGCAGGGCAAAGTCGCCCGGTTCCATCACCGTGCCTGTCCGCGAATAACCGTTGCGCCCCAGATAGGCGATCATCGCTTCGATGTTCACCGCCTTTCCCGTGCGGGCGGCAAAGCTGTTTTCCGCCAGACCAGCTTTCGCCGGCACCCGCTGCAGAGCTGCATTAACGGTAGTCAGGATAACGAGTTTATCAAGTTTCGCGCCAGGCTCGCTGAGCCGGTGCAACGCCGCCATGCGCCTGCTGCTAAGATCAGGGTTAGGCGACACCCGGTCATAGGGTAAACCGTCCCACGCGGGAAATTCCAGCACCTCCACAGAAGGCGCAAAAAACGCCAACGCCTCCGCCAATGCCGCGGCGCGGGATGCATCGCGGGCAATATGCAGCACGCAGCTCCCTGTTCGCGCCATTTCGCCAAGCAACAGCGCGTCATACCCTTCCGGAACCCCGGAAACTGTTATCCGGCCTTTGCGGTCTATAATATTATTACTTATTTTCAACTATTTATACGCTATATTTAAATTTCAACATCATCTGCATGACCGGAGTGTTTTCCTCTTCCGGCAGGGGCTCGCTACCACTTAGCCAGGCATAGAGATAGGGGTCCTCGATATCCAGAATCCGCTCAAACTGGCTTAGCTGTTCCGGGCTAAAATCTTTCAGATTCTGATCAGCAAAACTGCCCATGAGCAGATCCACCTCCCGCATGCCCCGATGCCAGGCGCGAAATTTGAGCCGCTTGCGCCGTATTTCCTGCTCGCTTTGTTCCGCCATTACCCGCCCTTCGCCGACGCCAAATTGCCGGGCCAGCAGATACTGACCCGGTTGTCTCATTTTGATATAATAGTAGCCTTATATTCACTCAATTGGAATCGCTTGTTCGAATGCGGCCCGAAATCCTGTTTCCACTGTTCGCGCCGGTCAGCAGCCTTTCCGGCGTCGGCCCCAAGAACGCCAAACTGATAAGTCAGCTTGCAGGACCGCATGCTGTTGATCTGTGCTGGCATCTGCCGGGCGGGGTCATCGATCGCCGTTTCCGCCCGACACTGGCGGAGTTAACGCAAATCCATGACGGGACTATTGTCACCCTTACCCTGCGGGTCTGGACGCATGAACCATCGGCCAGCAAGCGCACCCCCTACCGGGTCCGCTGTACTGATGGCAGCGGTGGTGAAATCACACTGGTCTTCTTTCATGCGCGGCCGGATTATCTGCTACGCGTTCTGCCGGAAGGGGCTATCCGCGTGGTAAGCGGCAGACTGGAACATTATCGCGACACGCTGCAAATCACCCATCCCGATTATATTCTCGCCGAAGAAGAAGCCGCCGCACTGCCGGAGGTGGAACCGGTTTATCCGATGACCGCCGGTCTCAGCCCCAAGACCCTGGGCAAGGCAATCCGGGGGGCGCTGTCCCATGCGCCGCGGCTTCCTGAATGGCAGGACGGGCCCTGGCTGCGCAAAAACAACTGGCCTGGCTGGTATGAAAGTTTGCTGGCGGTACATAAACCCACAACAGGTGACGACCTCACCGCGACGCACCCTGCCCGTATGCGGCTGGCTTATGATGAACTGCTGGCCAATCAACTGGCGCTGATGCTGACACGGCGTGCCATGCGCCGCCAAACGGGCCAAAAAATTGCCGGTGACGGGCGGCTGCGGGACAGGCTGATCGCCGCCCTGCCCTTCCGGCTCACCCCATCGCAGATCGTGGCGCTGGCGGAAATTTCCGGCGATATGGCCAGCGCCGGGCGTATGTTGCGCCTGCTGCAAGGCGATGTGGGCAGCGGCAAAACCATTGTTGCTCTGCTCAGTATGCTGATTGCCGTTGAAAATGGCGGTCAGGCCGCAATGATGGCGCCAACAGAAATTCTCGCACGCCAGCATTATGCCGTGATTGCGCCGTTGTGTGAGGCCATTGGAGTCAAGACCGCTTTGCTGACCGGGCGGGACAAGGGCAAGGCGCGCGAAGCCCTTCTGGCCGGATTTGCCGATGGAGATATACCCATTATTATGGGCACCCACGCGCTGTTTCAGGATGACGTGGTGTTTCACGATTTGCAAATGGCGGTAATTGATGAACAGCACCGCTTCGGCGTACACCAACGGTTACTCTTGTCAGAAAAAGGTGTTCGCACGGTGGATACCCTGGTGATGAGCGCAACTCCCATTCCCCGCACACTTACCCTGACAGTGTATGGCGACATGGATACGTCCCGGCTGCTGGAAAAACCTCCCGGGCGTACGCCGGTGGACACCAGGGTATTGCCGCTGGCGCGCACGGACGACGTTATTTCCGGGTTGCGCCGCGCCATTGACGGCGGGGCGCAGGCCTTCTGGATTTGCCCGCTGGTGGAAGAATCCGAATTGATAGATGCAGCCGCAGCGCAAGAACGTCACGCCGCGTTGCGCGAAATTTTTGGCGATCGCGTAGGCCTCGTGCATGGCCGTATGAAAGCGGCCGAAAAAGACAAGGCCATGGATGATTTTGTGAACCAGCGCACCAGTATCCTTGTGGCGACCACGGTCATTGAAGTGGGCGTGGATGTGCCCAACGCGTCCATCATGATCATTGAACATGCCCAGCGTTTCGGCCTGGCGCAATTGCATCAGCTCCGCGGCCGCGTGGGCCGCGGGGCGCGCGCTTCCACCTGCATGTTGCTATACCAGGCCCCGCTCGGCGAAATGGCCAGGGCGCGCCTGCGTATTTTGCGCGAAACCGACGACGGC
>JAUSQH010000107.1 GCA_030652895.1 Alphaproteobacteria bacterium | reverse complement strand
CGTCAGCCGCCTTGGCAGCAATCTGGAAAATGGCGTGGCAAGTTTTCCCATCCGCACGGCAAACGCAAACCGTTTTGGATGCGGCAACACAAACCCAAGCGCTGCACGAAACACGCGATCAAACAATGGCCGCCGGTAATGTGTTTCAATATGCACACGGGCGTGATCCACCAGGCGCATATAATCCACGCCGGACGGGCAGGTGGTGGCGCAGCCAAGGCAGGACAGGCAGCTATCAATATGTGCGACCGTACGGGCATCGGGTGCAGCCTGGCTTTGCAGCATTTCGCGCATCAGATAAATCCGCCCGCGCGGCCCGTCATTCTCATCGCCGGTTTGCAGATAGGTGGGACAGGTTGCGTTGCAAAACCCGCAATGCACACACGCGCGCAAAATCGTCTCCGATCGCGCCATGTCCGGATTGCGCAGTTGTGCGGGGCTGAATTGCGTACGCATCAGATATTAATTAATCCTGTACAAAGTCGCTGCCGCGATAGCCCTGCAGGTACAGCAATGCGGTCAGATCGCCATGATCAATGCGCGCGCGCGCGGCTGCCGCCACCACCGGTTTGGCGTGAAACGCAATCCCCATGCCGGCGGCCTGAATCATCGCCAGATCATTGGCCCCATCGCCAACAGCCAGCGCCTGATCCGGTGACAATGCGTGAACGCTACAGCTTTCCTCCAACGCCTGCAATTTTGCCTCGCGCCCCAGAATTGGGTTGGCCACGCCGGTCAGGCAGTTATTTTCGAAGATCAGACGATTGGCCCGGTGTGCGTGAAAACCGGCATCCGCCGCCACCCGTTCGGTAAAATAGGTAAAGCCGCCCGATACCAGAATCGTCTGCGCGCCAAAGGCTGCCATAGTGCGCACAAGTTGGCGCGCACCGGGCATCAAGCGCACCCGCTCGGCATAGGTGTCGGCTAACGCGCTTTGCGGCAGGCCCGCCAGTATGGCGATGCGTTCGCGCAGGGCGTCCTCAAACACCAGCTCGCCGCGCATGGCGCGTTCGGTGATGGCGGAAACTTCCGCCTTCCTGCCGGCAAAATCCGCCAGTTCGTCCAGGCATTCAACCGTAATGATGGTGCTATCCATATCGGCGATCAGCAGCTTGCGCCGCCGCTGCTCGTCCGCCTGATGCACCACCACATCCACCGGCTCTCCCTCCAGTGCATCGCGCAGCATGTCTTCGATCCCGCCGGGATCCAGTCCAGCGCATTCTAGATCTGCCGCAATCGGACCATTCAGCCATTCCACGCGCCCGGTCAGACCGCCCGCCTTTTGCAGTACCGAGCTCAGGTCCGCAATGATAGAGGTGTCGAGCACGACATTCGCCGGATTGCAGATCAGGGTGATAATATGGTGCATGGGTTTGTAACTTCGGGTTTGAAAATGATCACACAGCGCGCACTTCTTATTGCAGGGCCAACCGCCAGCGGCAAGTCCGCTCTGGCGTTACGCCTGGCCGAGGCCCTGGCACCAAAAGGCGGGGCCGCAATTGTGAATGCCGACAGTATGCAGGTCTACCGCGAATTGCCGATCCTGACGGCGCGCCCCGGTGTGGTCGATCAGGCCCGCGTACCACACCATCTGTATGGGTTTCGTGCGGTGGATGAACCCTGTTCGGCGGGGGAATGGGCGGGTTTGGCGGCCAAAACCATCGATGAAATCTGTGCGCGGGGGCAATTGCCCATTCTGGTCGGCGGCACCGGCCTGTATTTTCGCGCCCTGACCGAAGGCATAGCGCCGATCCCGGAGATTGATCCCGATATTCGGGTAAATGCGCGCCAGGAAATGGCGGAAATCGGCCCCGAGGCGTTTCATTCCAGACTGGCGCAGGTGGACGCGGAAATGGCGGCGCGCCTGCGGCCCAGCGATCCGCAACGCCTGTTGCGCGCCTGGGAAGTGCTGCAAAGCACCGGTATTTCCCTGGCTGAATGGCAGCAAAGGCCCGCGCCACCGCTGTTTTCCGGTCATGTGCTGCATGTTGCGCTGATGCCGGAACGATCCGAACTCTACGCCAAGTGTGACGAACGCTTTGAGGCCATGCTGGTCGCAGGGGTGCTGCGCGAGGTGGCGGCGTTTGAAGAAATGGCGCAGGCGAAAAAACTGGATACGGACCTGCCGCTGTTCCGGGCGGTGGGGCTGGCGGCGCTGCGTGGCCTGCTCTATGGCGCGCTAGAGCCCGACGAAGCCCTGTTGCAGGCCCAGGCCGCGACCCGGCAATATGCCAAGCGCCAGCTTACCTGGATCAGAAATCAGATGATTGCGTGGGAAAAGGCAGATACGCAAGATTCGGAAAGACTTTTTCAGGAAATCTTTTCATTAATTATAAAATCAGGCTTGACCGATTAGGCCTCAATCGTTATTGTGCGCCGCTCACGGCCAAGGAAAATGAATTAACCTAATATTTTTATTGGGTTATTTGTCTTTTCCACAGGCGGTCCGCTTTGTGTTACCCCGCACGTGTTGTGGGGCTAGGGTAAATATGCGGGCCAATGTTTATGGCGCTGGACCCCGGAATAAATCCGGGGTGACAG
>JAUSQH010000328.1 GCA_030652895.1 Alphaproteobacteria bacterium | reverse complement strand
GCGCACTGCCCATCTGCCAGAACAGCCAGGAATAGCATTCCGCACGCTGGACCGGATCATCCGGCAGGAATGCGCCAAACTTCTCGGCCAGGTACAGCAAAATGGCACCCGATTCAAAAATACGCGTAGGCTTCGGCGTACTGTGATCCATGAGCGCCGGGATTTTGGAGTTTGGATTGGCAGCAACAAACCCGCTGCCGAACTGATTGCCTTCTCCGATATTGATAAGCCAGGCGTCATACTCCGCCCCCTCGCGCCCAAGGGCCAGCAGTTCCTCAAGCAGGACCGTGACTTTGACGCCATTAGGGGTGCCTAACGAGTAGAGCTGAAGGGGATGCTTCCCTACCGGCAAGTCCTTTTCATGAGTAGCACCCGCAATGGGGCGATTAATGGCCGCAAACCGGCCGCCGCTTTGAGCGTCCCATGTCCAGACTTTGGGCGGCGTATAAGTTGGCGTATCAGTCATTCTTGGACTCCGTTCGTGGGTATGAAGCTGGAAAATTCAGGGTAAGGTCAGGACGCTTCAACTGCAAGCGCCGCCTTTTCGGTTTTTTCGGTCCATTTTCCCGAAGCGTTCTTAACGATGTTCACAGGCATGTATAATCATTCCTGTGGATCCCGATTCGCGATGGGTTATGCGGCAGATACGCTTAGGTTAGTTTACCGCCATGTCAGATATACGAAACGCACCTGTTTTATCCCTTGCGGCAAACCCCGCCGGCAATGTAGCGGCACTTCCCGGTGGCGCCGCCTATCGCTCTCCCCCCAGCAACGTGGAGGCGGAGCAGGCCCTGCTTGGCGTGATTCTGGTCAACAATGACTGCTTTCATCAGCTGGCCAGTTTTCTGGAGCCGGTGCATTTTTATGATCCGGTGCATGCCCGTATTTTTGACGCCATCAGCAAACTGATCCACCGTGGCCTGCTGGCTAGTCCTGTGACGCTGAAAAATTATTTCGAGCGGGACGAAGGGCTTGCCGAAATTGGCGGAACGCAATATCTGGCGCGGCTGGCGGGTTCCGCAACCACCATCATCAATGCGGAATTTTATGGCCGCCTTATTCATGATCTTGCTGTTCGCCGCGGCTTGATACGGCTTGGCGAAGACGTCGTGAACCGCAGCTATGACGCGCCGGTTGAAGAAAGCGCCGCCAGCCAAATCGAAGAAGCCGAAGCGCATTTATTTAATATGGCGGAACGCGGCCGTTATGAAGGCGGGTTGCAACCCTTTAAAAACGCACTTACCCAATCCATCGACGTCGCCGCCAAAGCCTATGAACGTGATGGCGGACTAAGCGGACTTGCCACCAGTTTTATTGATCTCGACCGGTTGATGGGCGGCATGCATAATTCCGATCTCATCATTATTGCGGGCCGTCCGTCGATGGGAAAAACCGCCCTGGCCACCAATATCGCCTTCAATGTGGCGAAAGAGCTGCTGCAGGAGAAAAATCTCGCTCCAGCGCCGGATGACAAAACACGGCATGGAATCGTCGCATTTTTCTCGCTGGAAATGTCGTCGGAACAATTGGCAACGCGCATTCTGTCAGAGCAATCCGGCATTACATCCGAAAAAATACGCCGTGGGCAAATCGAGGATACCGAGTTCAAGCGGCTGGTTACCGTCAGCCAGGAATTACAGGAACTGCCGCTATATATTGACGATACCGGCGCATTGCAGATCAGCGCCCTGACCGCGCGCGCGCGCCGTATCAAGCGGTTGCAGGGCTTGCGCCTTATCGTCGTCGACTATCTGCAACTGGTGCGCGGCAGCGGGTTTTCTGCGGACAGCCGCGTGCAGGAAATTTCCGCCATCACCCAGGGCCTCAAGGCCATGGCCAAGGACTTGAACGTACCGGTGGTGGCATTGTCGCAATTGTCGCGGCAGGTGGAGCAACGCGAGGATAAACGCCCGCAGCTTTCCGATCTGCGCGAATCCGGATCTATTGAACAGGACGCCGATGTGGTGATGTTCGTGTATCGCGAAGAATATTATCTGCAAAAAAACGAACCGCGTGAAGACAAGCCTGAGTATGCCAAATGGATAGAGGAAATGGACAAGGCGCATGGCCTTGCCGAAATCATTATCGGCAAACAGCGCCATGGGCCGACCGGCACTGTCCGTCTGGCCTTCCACAGCAAATTGACCAAATTCGACAATCTTGCCAAGGAAGGGTATTAGCAGGCTGCGGCCCGGGTATTGCCTAGACAGGCGACACAGGATATTGATTTGTTATGCGCACCCCTGCCTCGCCGCAATCTGACTCCACCATTCATGGCGCGCGGCTGGTCGTCAATCTGCGCGCGATTGCCGCGAACTATCGTAAAATCGCTGCTCTTGCCGCACCCGCCAAAACGGCGGCCGCAATTAAAGCCGACGCCTATGGTCTGGGACTGGCGCCGGTCGCGCGGTGCCTGGCGAAAGCCGGATGCGAGATTTTCTTTGTCGCTCATTATGCCGAAGGCGTGGCGTTGCGCGCTGTATTACCCGGCGCGCGTATTTATATTCTGCACGGCCTGCCCGATGATATGGCTGACCGGTATATCGCCAAGCGTTTGCAACCGGTCCTGAACAGCCTGGCCGAGATTACAACATGGCGAAAAGCCGACGGTCAGCTATCCGGCGCGATCCTTAATTTTGACACCGGGATATCGCGGCTGGGCATGAGTGAAAATGAGGCCGCAAAGCTTGTTGCTGAACCCGGCCTGCTTGCGGGGGTTCGCGTTGATTTTGTGATGTCCCATCTGTCCTGCGCGGATGAACCAGAGCATCCGATGAACACACAACAGCTTGCCGCTTTCAACATACTGCGTGATCTGTTCCCGGGGATACCTGCAAGTCTTGCCAATACGGCGGGGATATTTCTGGGTCCAACGTACCGCTATGATCTGGTTCGCCCTGGCATTGGACTGTATGGCGGCAGCCCGGATGGGACCGGTAACAGCCCGTTTCAGGGTGCTGTAACACTATACGCCAAAATACTACAACTGCGTGACATTGACAGCAAAGACTATGTGGGATACGGAGCCACCTACCGCCCTGGCGGCCCTGCCCGCATTGCCGTGGCGGGAATTGGATATGCGGATGGATATATGCGGGCACTGGGAAATTCCGGCTTTGGAGCCATTGGTGGGCATAAGGCGCCCTGTGTCGGCCGTATATCCATGGATCTGTGCGCCTTTGACGTATCGAGCGTGCCGGATGAATTGTGCGGCCCTGGCGGCGAAATCGAGCTGATCGGCCCCAATGTTCCGGTAGAAAATGTTGCCGCCGATGCGGGCACGATCAATTATGAAATCCTGACCCGGCTGGGTGGCCGGTTCGCAAGGTCATATATTGGTGAAGGTGCGGACGCATGATGAGCCGCTGGAATTTTCTGGCGGCGATAGGCCGCATATTTATCAGCTTCCTGAATTCCACCGGACATTTAATCCTGTTTACCGCGACCGCCCTGCGCCATGTCGTGCTGCCGCCGTTTTTCCTGCGCATTACATTTCAACAGATGTTGCGTATCGGTTATTTCTCGCTGCCTGTCGTTGGCCTGACAGCGATTTTCACAGGCGCCGTACTGGCGCTGCAAATATATATTGGCGGTTCACGCTTTAACGCGGAGGGCTTTGTCGGTCAGGTCGTCGTTATTTCCATGGTGCGCGAATTGGGGCCTGTGCTGGCGGCGCTGATGCTGGCCGGGCGGGTGTCTTCCGCGATTGCCGCCGAGATTGGCACCATGCGCGTGACCGAACAGATCGACGCCCTGACCACCCTGGCCACCAATCCTTTCAAATATCTGGTTGCGCCGCGATTGATTGCCGCTACGCTTACCCTGCCCCTGCTGGTGCTGGTGGCGGACATTATCGGTGTGATGGGGGGCTTTCTTGCGGCGACACAACGGCTTGGACTGAATGCAGGCATCTATATGAAAACCACGCTTGACGTGCTGCAGTTGGAAGATGTCACGTCCGGCCTGACCAAAGCCGCGGTATTTGGTTTTCTGATTGCCCTGATGGGCTGCTATCACGGGTATAACAGCAAGGGCGGCGCGCAGGGCGTAGGTGCGGCAACCACCGACGCCGTGGTGTCCGCATCCATTCTGATTTTGCTGTTCAATTATGTTTTGACCGACTTTTTCTTTTCCTAGAATGATGGCGCAGACCCAGGACACACCCAAGATTGCCGTGAGCGGACTTCATAAACGCTTTGGCGGTAACCAGGTGCTGGCGGGCATCGATCTGGAAATTGGCCGTGGAAAATCCGTCGTGATTATCGGCGGGTCCGGGTCAGGCAAGTCGGTGACCCTGAAATGTATTCTGGGACTGATCAAACCCGACAGTGGCAGCATCCGCATTGATGGCCGTGAATCAACCGGTCTGTCCGGTACGGAGCGCGAGCAGGTGTTGGCGAGGGTTGGCATGTTGTTTCAGGCCGCGGCTTTGTTTGATTCCATGAGCGTGTGGGAAAATGTCGCCTTCGGCCTTATGCAGCGGCAACGAATGCCCGCTGAACTGGCGCGTGAAAAGGCCCTTGCGGCCATGGCGAAGGTCGGGCTTGAGGCCGGCCTGGCGGATCTGAACCCGGCGGAGCTGTCAGGCGGCATGCAAAAACGTGTTGGTCTTGCGCGCGCAATTGCCCCGGAACCGGAAATTCTGTTTTTCGATGAGCCCACGACGGGTCTGGATCCGATTATGTCGGGCATCATCAATGAACTGATTATCGAACGGGTGCGCGAGCTAGGCGCGACGGCTTTGACGATAACCCATGATATGAAAAGTGCGCGGCGGATTGCCGACACCATCGCCATGATCTACCAGGGTCGGATCATCTGGTGCGGACCCGCGGACAGCATTGATGAATGTGGCGAACCGCATGTCGAGCAGTTCATTCGCGCGAAATCAGAAGGCCCCATTGCATTGGACGTGCTGCGTGCTTAGTTCTGGATACAACATTTCAGGACACGCAATATAATGGCCCGCGCACAACAAAATTTTGTCTGTCAATCCTGCGGTGCGGTCAGCAGCAAATGGGCGGGACGGTGCGAATCCTGTAGCGCCTGGAACAGCATTTCCGAAGAAGCATCCGGAGGTATCGCCCCGGTTTTGGAAAACCGGCGCGGGCGGCGCGTCAAGCTGATGCCGCTGTCGGGGGATGAACCCGACGCACCGCGCATTCAGTCGGGCATTGGCGAATTTGACAGGGTGTGCGGCGGCGGAATTGTGCCTGGCTCCGCGCTGCTGGTGGGCGGAGATCCGGGTATCGGCAAGTCCACTTTGCTGTTGCAGGTTACAGCCGCACTGGCACGGCGCGGGTGCCGGGCGGTGTATATTTCCGGCGAAGAATCCCCCGCCCAAATCCGCCTGCGCGCCAGACGCATGGAATTGAGCGACGCACCGGTGGAGCTTGGCGTGGAGACCCGGTTGAGCAACATTCTTGCGACCCTGGAAGGTGGCGCTGGAAAAGCCCCTGCGGTTATCGTTATTGATTCCATTCAAACCGTCATGACCGATGCAATCGATGCGGCGCCCGGCACAGTCACACAATTGCGCGCCAGCACCCAGGAACTGGTGCGTGCGGCCAAGCGAACCGGTTGCGCCGTGATTATGGTTGGACATGTGACCAAGGACGGCCAGATCGCCGGCCCCCGCGTAATCGAGCATATGGTCGATACGGTACTGTATTTCGAAGGCGATCGCGGGCATCAGTTCCGCATTCTTCGCGGCGTCAAAAACCGCTTTGGCCCAACCGACGAAATCGGCGTGTTCGAGATGACCGGCGCGGGATTGAGCCAGGTGGAAAATCCATCCGCCCTGTTCCTTGCGGGGCGGCAGGAAGATGTGTCCGGTTCGGCCGTCTTTGCGGGTATCGAGGGCACGCGTCCGGTGCTGGTGGAAATTCAGGCACTGGTCGCCCCGTCCAGCCTGGGCACGCCACGGCGCGCCGTGGTCGGCTGGGACAGCGGACGGCTGGCGATGGTGCTGGCGGTGCTGGATGCGCGCTGTGGCCTGACCCTTGGGGCCAGCGATGTCTATCTGAATGTCGCGGG
Organism: Alphaproteobacteria bacterium; assembly: GCA_030652895.1. GTDB lineage: Bacteria > Pseudomonadota > Alphaproteobacteria > UBA11222 > UBA11222 > UBA11222. The sequence goes on along the minus strand of JAUSQH010000328.1, from coordinate 12,579 downwards.
TGGCTTGCGCATCAGTGAACCCGCGGCTGACCTGGCCGTCGCAACGGCGTTGGTATCGTCTTTTACCGGTGTTCCGGTACGGGCCAGTTCGGTAATATTTGGCGAGATCAGCCTGTCGGGGGAAATCCGGCCTGTGAGCCAATCCGAAGCCCGGCTAAAGGAGGCGGCAAAGCTTGGCTTTACCCGCGCCCTGACGCCAACCGGAATTACCGCCAAACCCGCGGCAATTAACCTTGACGAAGTACCCTTGTTGGCGCGACTGGTAGAGGACTTTCAGGATCAAGCCGAGTCGCGTAACGGTTGAACGGATACATGGATAACTGGCCCATCAACCCCTTTGACACGGCAGTGATTGTGATCATCCTGCTTTCAGGCGGGCTTGCCTTTATGCGCGGCTTTACGCGCGAAATCCTATCGCTATTGGCCTGGGTTGGCGCCGCCGCTGTAACTTACGCTGTATTCCCCATTGTCCGGCCTATTGGCCATAATTATATTTCTCCCAGCTGGTTAGCTGACGGCGCGAGCGGTTTGGCGGTCTTTATCCCATCTTTGCTCATTTTGTGGTTACTTAGCCACAGTCTGTCCCAACGGGTAAAAAGCTCCACCGTGGGCGCGCTTGACCACACGCTTGGATTCATCTTCGGTCTTGGCCGGGGTGCGGTATTAGTGGTTATTATGTTTCTGGGGCTAGGCTGGCTTATTCCAATGGACCCCGCCCCCCCTGAATGGATACGCGATGCGCGTACCCTGCCAATGGTCAGTTACGGGGCAGATCTGTTTTTGAACCTGCAACCGGAGAGTGTTGGTCCCCCACGGCGGGAAACCACCTTACGGGCGCCCGTCGCCTCAAGCCAAAATCAGCCCGCTGACAAAGTGTCCGAAACAGGCTATAAGACGCAGCAGCGGCGATCCCTTGAGCAACTGATAGAGGGCAGCGATGCGTCCCCATAAAGTTTCACCCCATATATGAGAGACAGCATCTGATTATGAGTTCTTCAATGTCCCAGCCCTTCGGATTTGACGATGACAAGCCACATGAGGAATGTGGCGTCTTTGGCATATTCGGGCACCAAGACGCCGCCGAACTGGTTGCCCTCGGGCTGCATGCGTTACAGCATCGCGGCCAGGAAGCCGCCGGTATCGTCTCATTCGACGGTACACAGTTCAATTCCGAGCGACGGCTTGGCCTGGTAGGCGATAATTTTTCCAAGGAATCGGTCATGAGCCGTTTGCGCGGCCACGCCGCGATCGGACATAACCGTTACTCCACCAGTGGCGATACAGTCTTGCGCAACGTGCAACCATTGTTTGCCGATCTGGCAGGCGGTGGACTGGCAATAGCCCACAATGGAAATCTGACAAACGCTACAAACCTGCGCCGCCTTCTGGTCCGCAACGGCGCAATCTTTCAGTCAACCTCCGACACGGAAGTTCTGGTGCATCTGGTCGCGACCAGCCGGGATGTCCGTCTGGTGGACCGGCTGATCGACGCGCTACGCCAGGTCGAAGGCGCCTATTCTCTTGTTACGCTGACAAATAAGAAGATGATCGGCGTACGTGATCCGCTTGGTGTGCGGCCGCTGGTTCTTGGATCGTTTGATGGCTGTTATGTGCTGGCATCGGAAACCTGTGCGCTGGATATTATCGGCGCTGATTTCGTGCGCGACATCGCGCCAGGCGAGATGGTGGTGATCACCCATGAGGGCATCGAATCCCTGTTCCCCTTCCCGCCCGCGCCGCACCGGTTCTGTGTGTTTGAATACATATATTTTGCCCGCCCGGACAGCCTGGCGGAAGGCAAAAGCGTTTATGAATCGCGTCGCCGCATCGGCGAAGAACTGGCCCGTGAGGCGCCCGTCGAGGCGGATCTTGTGGTACCCATCCCTGATTCCGGCACACCTGCGGCGATCGGGTACGCTTCCGCAGCCGCCATTCCTTTTGAGCTTGGCATTATCCGAAATCATTACGTCGGGCGGACCTTTATCGAACCGGCCCAACAAATTCGTCAGTTGGGCGTTAAATTAAAACACAATGCCAATCGCGCCAGCATTGTGGGCAAGCGGATTATTCTGGTGGATGACAGTATTATGCGTGGCACTACCTCAGTAAAAATCGTGCAGATGATGCGTGAAGCGGGCGCAACCGAGGTGCATATGCGTATTGCCTGCCCGCCCACGACACATTCCTGTTTTTATGGCGTTGACACGCCGGAGCGTGACAAGCTGCTGGCCTATCAGCGCGACGTCGAACAAATGCGCCAGATAATCGGCGCTGACAGTCTCGCTTTCATTTCCATCGATGGTCTGTACCGCGCCATGGGACACGCGGGGCGCGACAATGACAGCCCGCAATATTGTGACGCCTGTTTCACCAGTGACTATCCCACGCGTCTGACAGATCAGGAGGAACCCTCCATAGAACGGCAGCTATCCTTGCTTGCCGAGGGCGTATAACGCGCTATGCCAAGGCTGAGTGGACAAGTCGCGCTAGTCACCGGAGCGTCGCGCGGAATCGGCCGCGCCATTGCGCTGCTTCTGGCGCGTGAGGGCGCACATGTCATCGCGATTGCGCGCAATGTCGCGGAACTGGAAAGTCTGGACGACGCCATCAAGACGCTTGGGACGAAGGATGGCGCCACCCTTGTGCCGCTGAATTTGAACGATCACGCGGCGCTTGACCGGCTTGGCGCATCCATTCATGACCGCTGGGGGGCGCTGGATATACTGGTCGGCAATGCCGGGGTTTTAGGCCCGATCACCCCGGTTGAGCATATTACACCACAAAAATTTCAGGAGCTTCTGGACGTGAACCTGACCGCGAACTGGCGGTTGATCCGCGCCCTCGCGCCCTTGCTCAAGGAATCGGCGAATGGCGGGCGGACTGTGTTTGTAAGTTCGGGCGCGGCACACAAATCAAAACCGTTCTGGGGCGGCTATTCCATGAGCAAGGCGGCGCTGGAAAGCGTTGTAAAAATCTGGGCGGCAGAAAACGCCAAATCAAAGCTACGGGTAAACCTGTTCAATCCGGGCGCCACCCGCACCGGCATGCGCGCCGCCGCCATGCCCGGCGAGGATCCGATGAACCTGCCCACCCCCGAAACCGTAGCCGAGGCAATGCTGCCGCTGCTACTACCGGGCTGCGCCATCACAGGCGATGTGGTTAATTTCAGGTAAGACAACGTGGCTTTGACGTGAAGCCGGCGTAGAATAATAAATATCTGGCCCCCAGAAATCCAAGATTCTACACTGATTTTCCGCCGCTTTTTGCGCAACTAAAAATTAGACGTAAGTATTTAATAAAAAATAATCCGAATACTTAACTCCCTTCCTCTGTGTACAACATAATTAATATTATATAAACTTTTCCCAGTGATAGTTACTGCAATTTTTCGCATTCTGGCGCAGTCAACGAGTACTGCGCGCATGTCTCCCATGCGATGAGTTGAGTTTGTAGTTTGTCTGGTTGCGGAGTTGTATCATGAGTAATGCCTCAGGGCTGGATGCGGTTTGGGTCATTATTTGCACAATTCTCGTCATATCCATGCAGGCAGGATTTTGTTGCCTTGAGAGTGGTCTTGTACGGGCAAAGAATTCGATCAACGTAGCCATCAAGAATATCGTTGATTTCTGCACTGCGAGCCTGTTGTTCTGGTTTTTTGGTTTTGGCCTGATGTTCGGCCTGACCGCTGGCGGGTGGATAGGAACATCGGATTTTTTTGCTGATCCCGCCGCCATATATAAGTCCGGGGGCCTGCAACACTCGGTTTTTTTCTTCTTTCAGTTGGCGTTCTGCGGAACCGCCGTAACGATTGTGTCCGGCGCGGTCGCCGAGCGTATGAAGTTCAGCGGCTATCTAGTTACCTCCATTCTCATTTCGGGGCTGGTGTATCCGGTCTTCGGCCACTGGGCGTGGGGTGGCGCACTATATGCTGATTCACAGGGCTGGCTGCAGAACCTTGGTTTTGTTGATTTTGCGGGATCAACGGTTGTTCACTCTATCGGAGGCTGGGTATCCTTGGCGGCGATAATGCTGATTGGCCCCCGCCTGGGCCGTTTTGGCCCGCAAGGCCGACCGATTGAAGGACATAACATTCCATTGGCAGCTTTAGGTATGTTCATCCTGTGGATCGGCTGGTTCGGGTTTAATGGCGGTAGCACATTGGCCCTCAATAGCGACGTAGCGGGAATTCTCGTGAATACCCTTCTGGCGGCCTCGGCAGGCGGAATTATGGTGCTTTGCATCAGTTGGAAACTTAACGGCATTCCGAATGCAATACAGATCATGTGCGGGATCCTTGCCGGTCTGGTCGCTATAACTGCGGGTTGCCATGCAGTCGGCGCCGTCGAAGCCGTAATTATTGGCGGGATTGGCGGCGCAATTTATATCACCATGTCACGGCTGCTCATAAGATTGCAAATCGATGACGCGGTCGATGCAGTGCCCGTGCATCTAGGTGCGGGCATTTGGGGGACGCTTGCCGTCGCACTATTTGGCGATCCGGAGATTCTGGATACAGGTCTGAGCCTATGGGGCCAGCTATCGGCGCAGGCGACCGGCATTGCTGCGGCCGGAATTTTTGCCCTCCCCGTTGGGTATGTTGTCTTGAAGCTCGTGGATATGTATACGCCGTTGCGGGTGAGCAATACGGATGAGCGGCGGGGACTGAATATTGCCGAGCATGGTGCGAGTAGCACATTGATGCATGTCATGGAATCAATGGAACGGCAGCGGCAGACAGGCGATTTCGACCAGTCATTGACCATTGAACCCGATACCGACGCCGGAGAAATCGCAAGGCACTATAACGGGGTGTTGAAACGTTTTCGGACCGAAGTTTCTGCACGTGAGTCGGCGCTAAAAAACTTACGCCAGGCGAAACAGGACGCGGAATTCGCGAACGCGGCAAAATCGCAGTTTCTCGCGAATATGAGCCATGAGTTGCGCACACCGCTAAACGCCATTATCGGTTTTTCTGAAATCATGAATGAAGAAATGTTCGGCGCTATTGGTAATGCGCAGTACAAGGATTATGCAAAGGATATTCAGGATGCGGGCCTGCATCTTCTGGGCATTATCAATGATATTCTCGACTTGTCAAAAATCGATGCGAACAAGCGAGACATGGAAGAGGTGGAAGTCGACCTGCTGGAAACCATAGACAGCACCATGCGCATGGTTCAGACACGCGCAGATGACGCGAAGATTTCGCTGTTATGTAATGCTGAGGCGGAATTCCCAAAATTCATAGGAGACAGGAAGGCCATTCGTCAGATTTTGATAAATCTGCTTTCTAATTCAGTGAAGTTCACGCCACCGGGCGGGCGTATTACCGTAAGCGCTGTGATTGAGTCTGATGGACGGTTGGCACTATCCGTCGCTGATACCGGGAAGGGCATTGCCAAGCACAATATCGCCAGGGTGCTAGAGCCTTTCAGTCAGATCGCAGAAGACTCCTCCAGCACCGCTTATACGTCGGAGGGCACGGGACTTGGCTTGCCACTGGTTATGGCTTTGGCAAAGTTGCATGGCGGAACGCTAGTTCTGGATAGCGAGATTGGTAAAGGTACAGTTGCAACCATCCGCTTTCCCGCCGAGCGGATCGTGCAGGAATACGAAATCGCTGCCGCTGTTTAAGGCGCCATCCTGTGATACAAAAAAATATTAAGCCGCCAGTCCTGCCGCCTATTTAGCGTAGCATGCATCGAAGGCCGGTTGCCCGGCATCCGTCGAACCCGCGGTGGCCTGGGCGCGGATCGAAATCTGCGCGCATTTGAAGCAGGGCCCAAGACAGGATTCGTACGCTTCATTACTTTCAGAATCCAGACCGCCCGGAACTGTCCGGCAAAAAGTGCTGCATTGCACCTGATCGTATGTGCGCAGCGCACTGTGCCCAGCCGCTTCGTGATCTCCGGTGTCATGCTCTGATGTGGCCTGATGCGCGTCCACATTGCGGCCTACCAGCATTTTTAGTGTTTCGCCAAAAGTGGGTTCAAGCCCCGGCGCGCTGAACTGGCTGGCATTGTAATTATCGCCGGAAATATAGCGTGGCTTCGCCTCTGCCGGAGAGAGTGCGAACGCGAGAATGGCGCCGACTACTGCCGCCATCAGTGCGCCGTGCAGGCAACGCAAATCCATACCGGAACGCCCCCACATTACCTGCTCAATTGGTCAGAAGCGGTACACGCGGCGCATTTCCACCACCGGGCGGTGACTGGTCGCCTTTGGGCTTTGTTTTGGACTTGGACGAACGTTTGACCTTCGGTTCAAAATACTCGAACGCCAGTTTATTGTCGCCCGCTTCGTCCTTGGCAACGGTGATCCGGACCAGTCCGCCTTTTACCAGTTTGCCAAACAGCAATTCGTCGGCCAAAGGCTTTTTGATATATTCCTGAATGACCCGCGACAGAGGCCGTGCACCATATTGCTCATCATAACCGCGCTTGGCGATCCACTCATTTGCCTCCGGTGAAAGCTCGATCGAGACATTGCGGTCTTCAAGCTGCGCTTCCAGTTCCAGCACGAATTTTTCAACCACCATCGAAATCACTTCAGGGGGCAGATGATCAAACGGAATTACCGCATCAAGCCGGTTGCGGAATTCTGGCGTGAACATCTTTTTAATGGCTTCTTCGTCCTCGCCTTCTTTATTACCGCGGCCAAAACCTATGGCCTGTTTCGCCATTTCCGACGCACCGGCATTGGTGGTCATAATCAGAATCACATTACGGAAATCAACCTTTTTGCCGTTATGGTCGGTCAGTTTGCCGTGATCCATCACCTGCAGCAGAATATTGAAAAGATCGGGATGCGCCTTTTCGATTTCATCAAGCAACAACACCGTGTGCGGATGTTGATCAATACCGTCAGTCAACAGGCCGCCCTGGTCAAAACCAACATAGCCCGGAGGCGCACCAATCAACCGCGATACGGTATGACGCTCCATATATTCCGACATATCAAAGCGCAGCAGCTCGACACCCATGATCTCCGCCAGTTGCCGCGCAACTTCGGTTTTACCGACCCCGGTCGGACCCGAGAAAAGATAACTGCCAATCGGTTTGTTGGGTTCGCGCAGGCCGGCCCGCGACAGTTTGATTGACGCCGCAAGTGCCTCGATGGGCCGATCCTGACCAAACACCACACGCTTGAGCGCGGCCTCCAGATCTGCAAGGGATTCCTTGTCGCTCTGAGTTACGGTTTTTGCTGGGATGCGTGCCATTTTCGCGATAACGGTTTCGACCTCATGAACACCAACGGTTTTCTTGCGTTTGGCCGGCGGCAACAACATCTGCGACGCGCCAACCTCGTCAATTACATCAATGGCTTTGTCCGGCAGTTTGCGATCATGAATATATTTTGCAGAAAGTTCCACCGCCAGCTTGATCGCATCGCCGGTATAACGAACCTTGTGATATTCCTCATAATAGGGTTTCAGCCCGTTCAGGATTTTTATCGCATCCGCAACAGTGGGTTCATTGACGTCTATCTTCTGGAACCGGCGCAGCAGAGCACGATCTTTTTCGAAAAACTGCCGGAACTCCTTATAGGTGGTCGACCCGATACATTTCAGGGCGCCGCTTTGCAACGCAGGCTTCAACAGGTTTGAGGCGTCCATGGCGCCACCGCTGGTGGCGCCCGCGCCAATTACCGTATGAATTTCATCGATGAAAAGGATTGCGCCGGGATGCTCTTCCAGCTCTTTCATCACCGCCTTGATGCGTTCTTCAAAATCACCGCGATAGCGTGTTCCTGCCAGAAGCGAGCCCATATCCAGCGAGAAGATGGTGGCGTCCTGCAAAACTTCAGGCACCTCACCGTTGACAATCTTGCGGGCCAGCCCTTCGGCAATTGCAGTTTTACCGACTCCTGAATCTCCAACCAGTAACGGATTGTTTTTCTGTCTGCGACAGAGGATTTGCATCGCCCGTTCTACTTCAGCCCCGCGTCCGATCAGCGGATCAATATGGCCTTCTTTGGCCCTGACGTTGAGATTGACGCAATAGGCCGACAGCGCGTCGCCGCCCTGCTTGGAAGCTTTTTCCTGGCGCTGCTGCTCGGTCGCGCCACGCACCGGCTTGCTCTCTGACATGCCCGGCACTTTTGCGATGCCGTGGGAAATATAATTCACCGCATCATAGCGGGTCATTTCCTGCTCCTGCAGGAAATAGGCGGCATGACTTTCACGTTCCGCAAAGATCGCCACCAGGACATTACCGCCGGTTACTTCCTCGCGCCCGGAAGATTGCACGTGAATGACTGCGCGCTGAATGACACGCTGAAATCCTGCGGTGGGTTTCGCCTCCTCGCCATTGTCGACGATCAGCGACGAGAGCTCGTTGTCGATGTAATTTTCCAGGTTCTGCTTGATCACGTCGAGATTAACGCCGCAAGCGCGCATGACGGCGTTAGCCTCTTTGTCATCGAGCAATGCGAGAAGCAAATGTTCAAGGGTGGCGAACTCATGCTTGCGCGAGCTGGCGCTGGCGATAGCACGATGCAGACTTTCTTCCAGACTGCGGGATAAAGAAGGCACGTTTTACCTATTCCTTTTCCATGGTGCACTGTAAGGGGTGCTGATTCTGTCTTGAATAGTCTATCACTTGCGTGACTTTTGTCTCAGCAACTTCGTAGGTGTAGACGCCGCAGATGCCGACGCCGCGTTGATGCACATGTAACATGATCGTCATGGCCTCCTCACGGTTCTTGTTGAAGAACTGCTCCAGAATATGCACTACAAACTCCATCGGCGTATAGTCATCATTCAACAGCAGCACCTTATACAAAGAAGGCTTCTTTGTTTTTGGTTTTGTCTTGGTGACGACACCGGTCCGTTGATCCTCATCGCCATCAACGTCATCATCATTCGACATTGATATTGATATTGGCCCAGATAGCGGCCAGATTTCTTCCAGAGTTACCATAGGCGGCGCGAGATCCCTTCAGCATCATAAACCGGATATATTTTACAGTATATAATACGTTGGCCCAGACAGCAAACATACCGCACATACTCCGAAGCAAAGTTAAACTAGATGCAACACTATGATTTTCTTGTTATCGGGGCGGGAATCGCCGGGGCTTCGCTGGCCTACCGGCTGGCGCCCCATGGCAGCGTAGGAATATTCGAACAGGAATTTTCCCCGGGTTTCCACGCCACCGGGCGCTCCACAGCTACCTATGTCCAGTCGTACGGAAATTCGGTGATCCGGGCGCTAACTGCTGCCTCACGAGAATTTTTCATGTCACCGCCTGACGGATTTTGCGACGTGCCTCTTGTGCATCCGCGAGGAAATCTTCGTTTTGGCCAAAAAGGAGATCAAGCCAGGCTTGAACAGGAATATGCCGCCTGTGCGCCGCTTGTTCCGGATTTACAGATATTGGGACCGTCAGATGCGCTCGGGCTTTGTCCGGCACTGAACCCCGATTACGTTTCTATCGCGCTTTATGAACCCGGCGCCTGCGATATGGATGTAGACGCACTGCTCCAGGGCTATCTGCGGTCTGCCCGGGCAAACGGCGCCAGACTGCATACAAATGCCAGGCTTACGAGCATCGAGCGCAAAGCGTCCTTATGGCACGTCGGGACAAGCTCATGCCGCTTTAGCGCCCGAACCATCATCAACGCCGCCGGGGCCTGGGCGGACGACATTGCCAGAATGGCGCATGTTAAGCCGTGCGGTATCACGCCAAAACGGCGGAGTGTCGCTTGTTTCGCACCCGATCCAATGTGGGATTTTCGTCGTTGGCCATTAGTGAGAAATGCAAAAGAAAGTTTTTATTTCAAGCCCTTCAGTGGAACTCTTCTTGTAACTCCCGCAGATGAAACGCCATGTTTGCCCTGTGATTCCCAGCCTGAGGAAATTGACCTCGCGATAGCCCTGGATCGGTTAAGACAAGAAACGCTTCTGGCGCCGCCCACCATAGCTTCCAGTTGGGCCGGTCTGCGAAGCTTTACGGCAAACGAGACCCCGGTTATTGGATTTGCGTCAGACCAACCGGACTTCTTCTGGCTGGCGGGCCTGGGTGGCGCCGGCATTCAGACCTCGCCAGCAGCCGGTCTGGCAGCCGCCTTAATGATTACGGAGCAACCCTGGCCGGGTTCATTGACAGCAGCCGGATTGACGCGAGATCAGCTTATTTCACACGGGTTATAATTGCACCCTGAGTAAGAATATATTAATGCGTGTATAATATATATCTACACGTATTAATATATGGCGGTGCAAACTATGGCGACGAAACTAGAAGATCGACCCTACGGAGTGGTCCCTCCCAATTTTAACCTGCAGCGCCGTATGGGCGGTCCTCTGAAGCCGTTGGACGAAAAGCAGATCGACAATGTTGCAGCGGCGCTGGAAGATCTTGCCAGCGAGATGGGGGACTGGATCAAGACCGATCTCAACCGGTTAACTGCCGCCCGCAATGCTTTTCTTGACAACAAGCAATCTCTGGAATGCATCGATAATCTGCATCGGGCGGCGCACGACTTGAAGGGGCTGGGACAGACATATGGATTTCCAATTGTCTCAGCTATTGCTGATACATTATGTAAATCCATCCAGCAAACCTTGGAAAAAGGGTCCGTTCCCGAGGACTTGGTCAACGCCCATGTGGATGCGCTTCGGGCGGTTGTGAACCTGAACCTGCGTGACGCAGATAGCGGTCCCGGCGTTGAACTTCTGCGTGGCTTAGGCAGGCTAGTAGAAAAGAAAACCGCCTGAATCGACCTACGGGAAAAAATTGCCCGGCACGTTTGCTGCCGCGGCCCCCTATTTTTTCCTAACTGCGCTGATTACATCAGGCGTAACCAAACTAAATCCCATTAAATCAATGGATTACCTAAATAAGCTCATGTTCCTAAAATGGCACGGGGCTTGCTTCTTACTGGCCAGTGTTTGGATTGTCTCAGATTCAGCAATGAATTGAAGAACATGACGCACGGCGAAAGCCAACCAGGCAAAATGCCTGGTTTCGAATCCAGAAAGGAGAAATCACATGACAACGACGATTCATACAAATCCAGGTGCATTGGTCGCGCAAGCCACCCTGAGGAACATCACTAGGAACTTGGACATAGTGTCAAAGCAGGTACAAACCGGTTACAAGGTCGCTGACGCAAAAGACGATGCTTCGACTTTTGCGGTGGCGCAAGGCCTGCGTGGCAATCTTGCTTCCCTTGGTGCTGTACAACAGGGTTTAAGTAGCGCCGTCGGCTTGGCCGAGGTGGGTCTTGCAGGTGCAACTGCTGTGTCTAACCTGTTCGAGGGTATCAAAACCAAGCTGACCCAGCTTGCCGATACTTCGATAACAGCCGCACAGCGGGTGACCTACACTACCGATCTCAAGGATTTGGCTACTCAGGCCAAGGACTTGATTAAACAAGCCAAATTCAACGGCACTAACTTGTTGAACAATACGACGGCAATCAACTTTATCGCCGACGTGACGGGGGGCTCGATCAGCGTAACGGGTGTTGACGTATTTACCACTGCGTCAACATTCAACGCTTCCATCGGCGCCAGCGTCACTTCAACCTTGGCGCGAACTTTCCTCAATTCAAGCAGCAACACACTGGATGACTTCCTAGCAGCGACCAACAATGCGCTGAGTGGGGTTGCCGGTGATCTGCGCGCAGTTGAAGCTCAGAACAGCTTTACCAAAGCGATTTCTGACGCAACGGAAAGGGGCCTTGGAGCTCTGGTTGACGCGGATCTGGCAAAGGCAAGCAGCAAACTGCAGGCGTTACAAGCCCAGCAGCAGCTGGCTACCCAGGCCATTACCATTGCCAATCAGGCGCCATCGGTTTTGTTGGCGCTGTTCCAGTAAAAGTGCACCCGGGATGGGTGTTTTACCCTTCCCTATCAAGAATTCGGGGCCGGCTCCGCCGGTCCCGCCTTTTTTACCTTGATTGCGTAGCCAACCCGCCGTAGTTTCTGTCGCAATCAACCATTATAAAGAAGATAAAACCATGAAATTCCAAGGCACCTCAAACTACATTGCCACCGAAGATCTGATGATTGCAGTCAATGCGGCAGTCACGTTACAGCGTCCGCTGCTCATCAAGGGTGAACCGGGAACTGGTAAGACCGTGCTGGCGCACGAGGTTGCCGCTGCACTGAGCAAGCCGCTAATTGAATGGCATATCAAGTCCACCACCAAAGCCCAACAGGGGCTTTATGAATATGACGCTGTGACACGGTTGCGTGATTCGCAACTCGGTGATGAGCGCGTCAAGGACATCAGTAATTATATTAAGAAAGGCAAGTTGTGGGAGGCTTTCACGAAGGATAGCTCTCCCGTGTTGCTGATTGATGAAATCGACAAGGCGGACATCGAATTCCCAAACGATCTGTTGCAGGAACTGGATCGCATGGAGTTCTTCGTGTACGAAACGTCGGAAACCATCAAGGCCCATAACCGCCCGATCGTGATCATCACTTCCAATAATGAGAAGGAATTGCCGGACGCTTTCCTGCGCCGCTGTTTTTTCCACTATATCAAGTTCCCCGAAAAGGACACGATGGAAGAAATCGTGCAGGTGCACTATCCTGATATCAAGCGCGACCTGGTCAGCGACGC
>JAUSQH010000096.1 GCA_030652895.1 Alphaproteobacteria bacterium | reverse complement strand
GGACGGCATCATGATCGAGCAGTACGTCGACGCCGATCCGGCGCTGTGGCGCGACGATCCGGGCGCGGTCGCGCATATCGGCACGCTGAGGCTTTAGACCACCGAAGCTCTAGCACTTCAATGAACAAAGCCCGCTTGCGCGGGCTTTGTTTTGCTTCTTTGTAAGGTGGGGTGGACGATGGGGGACCATCGACCACTCACCACCCCCCCGTATTTATGCGGGTTCCAGGCGGTTGCCACACGGCGGTGTGTCGCAAACAGTGTAACAAGGTTTCATGCTGTTTTGCTATGTGTGGGTGCGTTTCGCTCTACTAAGGGGGCGACGGTCTCCGATGACACTCCAGAATCACAGGCATGACACCGCAAGCAATCAGGTACTACTGAGGACATAAAGAAGGACGCGGGCCTAGGTCCGCGTCCTTACCTTCTGGATGCAATTTAGGGGCGGGTCGGCTGCTTATCGGGTAGCCAATTGCCTGCCATGTCATAGTGCGGAGTGATGGATATACTCGCTTCGTCATAGGTCTCCGCAACTGCTTGGCCTCTGGGCTTGCCGGCTGCATCCGCCTCGCGGTCCTGGCACGCCGCATCCTCGACCTTGCAGACAAGTCGAACAACCGTGAGCCAGCGGCGCTCCGCGATCACCTGCTTGTGGGGAACATACACATCCACCCAGTCGCCCTCGTGCAGTAAGGGGAGTTGGTCCGCCGCGAGCACGGCTACACGACCCTGCGGGCCGCTTCCAAAAAATGTGCCGGCCTTCCATGCACCCGGGGCCATCACACCGACCCAGCGGTAGGGTAGGACTTCGGCGGACGTAGGCATGACGCCACCGTACGCTTTTAGGCCGGGGGCACCGTTAAGGCGCTTGTGGACCAGCGCGGACGACTCCACCTTGCCATAGCCGAAGGAATCAACTTTCAATCGAACAACCTTGCCAGCCATCATGTCGTAGCTGGGGAGCAGCACGCTGAGCGTAGCGGCGCAGCCGGCGGTCAGCGTAACTGCCGCAAGCAGTGCGGTAGTGAACAGCACCTTGTTGGGTGAAAGAGACTTGATAAATTTCATTTTCGGATTTCTCGGAAAGAAGACTCTCTCATATTGAGCATGCCCGCATAGGCGGGAAGAGAGTTGGTAAATCAGCAGCCGTTAGGCTTCCAGTCGTGGCGACCCTGACTGGCGTCATAGCAGTACGCAGCCTGGAAACGCTTCTTGCAGCCGTTTTCAAACGTGCGCACGCAATCACCGTTAACGCAGCTGTCGGCGTATCGCAGTGTCTTGCCAGACGGTGGGGTACATGAATCGAGGGAAGCTGTTTTGGGTGCGCTTTTCTTTTTGAACCCGGCTTCGTCCAGCCAGGAACTGATGCCATCTTTCTGGCAGTTTCTAAACGCCTTTTCACACTCGGCATATGCCGCATCCACGGCAGCCTGATTATCCGAGTAACCTGTTACCCACGCCGCACCATCTTCAGCAAAGACAACCGCCCCATATCCGGGGCCCGTTGCGCGCGACTTGACTACGCATTTTTTGGCCAACTGGCCAATACCCTTTTCACGGGCCTCCACTCGGCATCCCTCAAGCGCGTGAGCGTCGGCCTCTTTTTGGGATTCGTAATTTGATGTCCGGTAAAAAGCCTGTGATACGTGGCCGGGAACGGTTGCGATTGAAGTGTAGGCGAGGCTGTTAATGCTCGTCAGCAGCAGGGAAAACAAGGTAAGGCTTGCGATGGCCTTAAAAGGGTTCTTCATTTTTTCATTCCTGATGTTATTGGTTCGCACTCAAACGCCAACCGGGTCAACCTGCGTTGACACAAGGCGGCGAGTGAGTCACCACAGTTATTCATCGTGATATCGCGCACGACGTCCTCTCGGGGACGATCGGCATAACAATACGGAACTGAAGGGCAGAGCAAGAAATATTTGCCCGCATCATTGCGCGTTCTGGTCTGGCAGCTCAATCACCACAGCTACCGCCTGAGCAGTTAGGCAGTGCGGATAGCGGTCGGGATGCGGCGCCGGACGTACATGTTGCCGTACTTGCCACGGCGATAGAGGCCATCAGAGACGGCCTTCATTTTGCCGTGCTCGTCACGGC
>JAUSQH010000088.1 GCA_030652895.1 Alphaproteobacteria bacterium | reverse complement strand
TGGCAGGTGGCGCAGGCGCAGGCGCCGCCACAATCGCCGTCAATGCCGGGAACCAGATTTTGCACTGCACCTTCCATGACCGACAGACCTTCGGCCACGTCAACAACATGTTCGGTTCCGTTAAATTCAACATAGGTAATTTTCGGCATTTTCTTATCGCTATTTGAGAGTGGTGGGGCTGTATATGGCATATTGAGAGTAAGGTCAATATGCCCCGGACAAGCGTATCCTACGGCAGAACAAGGAAATTTCCGGTTAATCAGGCAGTATCCCTAGAGCGCGGCTACCGCTGTAACCTCATAGCGCTTGATTTGCCGCGACAGCACCTTGAGCTGCGCCATATCGGAGCGGAACTGCGCGATATGCGGGGTTTTAAAATGCGCGCCCAGCGCGGCCTCCGTCTCCCATTCCTCGAATATCCGTAACACATTCGGGTCTTCCAGGTCCGAATAAGAGGTATAGCTCAGACACCCTGCCTCTTGACGCGTGGCCTGCTCCATCTTGATGGCCGCCGCAACCGCCGTCGCCCGGCTTTCCGGCGCCACGCGAATTTCACCTGATATGACCAGCACGATTTCGTCCTTTTATAGAGAGATCATTTCTAAAGCAGAATCCACTCAATTGTAATCTTTCCCGCCGATCCAATTGAGTGGGCGCCGGCGCGGCAGAGCACTATTTTTGATGCTTGATATGATCTTTCGTCACCCCGCTTTTCGTCAACGCATCGCTCGTCATCACTTCGTCCATCTTCATTATGACATCGCCGGACATCGCCTCGCCTTTCTTCATCTTGTCGCATTTCCTCATCATACCGTCGTTCATCATGGCGTCCTTCATAGTCATGTCGCCCTTCATCATCATTTCGCAGTTGGACATGACCCTCTTCTTTACGTGTTCACCTGCCTGCGCGACGGTGATAGTAAGCAGGCCAAAGGACAGGATGGCGGCGCAAGCCGCGATGGCAGGCGTGTTGCGCAGTGTCATGACTGGACTCCTCGTTTGAATGATGTCGGTCGCATAAGCGCGATTACCGTTGCTTCTTGTAATTCGGCGGGAGTATCGGGACGGTTACAGCTTCGAACTGAAAATACGGCCGCCAAGCGTCCAGTTTGCGATAGCTACAATCACCACCCCCACGCCATGGACGGCGAGGCCGACCACGCTGGGATCATGGGGATGCACCAGATTGAGCAACGCGACAGATGCACCCGCAACCGCAATGCCAGCGACCAGTCCGGTCAGATTGGGGCGCAGAGAATAACCACGGCGCAGCATTAAAATCAGCAGCCCTGTCAGGGGAACCGACATACTGACAATGAACACCAGACAATCGCGTGATTCCGCAAATATATGCGCATAAACGCCCATCCCCACCGCCGTTCGCAAACAGCCCAGCCCGCTGGCGCTCAACCACAACAGCAGGCCTGGCAGCGGCAACAGCGCCCACCAGGGATTCCGGTCCGGCAATGCAAGCTGAAACGCGGCGATTGCTCCGAGAATGGCAGTCAGCACGCTTCCAGATAATGCAAGCCACATATCTGGCGCCATCGTCAGGCGCGCAGCCACCCCCGGCAAATCCGCAAACAGCGACAGAATGCCAGCCATCGCCACAACTACGCCAAGCCAGACCGCAGCCCGCCGGACAAACGCCCGCAGCGGTTTCACGGGCTTCAGATCGGCGGCAAGAGCCCCGATCAGTTTTTCATGTGAGAGGGCGTCCGTCACCGCTACTACTCCCCGCCGCCGAACTGTGCGCGCAAATTATGCATCGCGCGATGCAGGTTTACTTTCAGCGCACCCTTGCTGCGTCCTGTTGCAATGGCGGCTTCATCCAGTGATTGTTCGCGCAGGACAAGCCGCTCCACCGCTTCCTTTTGGCCCGGCGAAAGACCAGCTATGGCCTCGCCGATCTGTGCTGAACGGCCAGCTTTTTCCCAACCATCAGCCGTATTGGCGTCAGGATCGGCATACATTTCAAGGGCCAGCGGCGCGTATATCTCGCGGCGGTTATGACGCCCGGAGCGGCGCAGGACATCAATGGCCCGGCGCTGCGCGATGACCCGCAGCCAGGCGGTGAACGAACGGCTGGGGTCATACGTATGGCGTGACCGGTGTAGCGTCATAAGCACGTCCTGAACCACATCATCCACCCGGTCCGCAGGCACCCGCTGGCCGCGCGCCACCTGGGCGATAAACGGCAGGCAGCCGCGCAGCAAATGGTCATAGGATTGCCGGTCGCCAGTCTGGGCGCGCGCCATCCAGCCGGACCATTGCCGGTCGGTCTCGGTATCATACGTCCGCTTGCCTTTGTCCGGCATCAAACCCCCGGCCACTTAAACTCAGCAGCCAGAATATAGGCCGGTGTCCGTGCAATGGAAATGCCTTGTTTGGATACGTTGGATTCTCCAATACTCTCACTCGAAACCTATTCGTCGAAATTGCGCGGCAGGTTACAGTGCCGGAGATAAAGTAATGGAAGGGCAGGCGCATCATGGATCCCGGCGGCATAGATAAAGTTTTACAAAAAATTACCACGCTGGCCCGCACCCACATTGCCGGACGCGAGGAACTGTACGATCCGGCGCAGCCGTTCCCGTTTGATATCTGGGCGGAGATGGGCCGGGCGGGGATGCTGGGGCTTGGGTTGCCTGCTGAATATGGCGGCGGCGGCGCGGGCTATGCCGGGCTGGTGGCGGCAAGTAGCGCCTTTGTGCGGGCGGGGCGCAATCCGGGGCTGGCGTCGGCCTGGCTCAGTCATACGCTGATCGGGCGGCTGATCCTTGGGCAAAGTGGCAGTGAGGCGCAGAAACGCGATTATCTGCCACGGCTGGCGTCCGGTGCGCTAACGGCGGCGGTGGCGATTTCCGAACCCAATGCGGGGGCGCACCCCAAGCGCCTTAGCGCCACGGCGCGGCGCGATGGGGATTCCTGGGTACTGAACGGCGAAAAGGCGTGGCTGACCAACGGGCCAATTGCCGGGCTGTATATTGTGCTGGCGATCAGCGAACAGGTGGGCGAGCGCAAACAGTTCAGCGCCTTTCTGGTGCCGCGCGATACGCCTGGCCTGACCCAGACCGACGCGGGGTCGGTGGATTTCCTGCGCCCTACCCGGCATGGCGGGTTGCACCTGCAAGAAGTGCACATTCCGGCGTCAGGTCTGCTGGGCGAGCTTGGAGACGCGTTCGAGACCATCTCGAAACCCCTGCGTGAGGTCGAAGACGTGCTGGGCCTGGGCCTGGGCCAAGGGGGGCGGGCGGCTCTGCTGGATCTGCTGATGGCGGCGATCCAGGACGCGGGCATTACCCCGTCCGAAGAACAGTTTGACCTGCTGGGGGGCCTGACGGCCACACAGTCAGCCCTGAATATCTTAACGACCGTTTTGTCAGAAGGCCTGGATCAGGAGCTGGGATTCGACCCCACAGCCCCGCTTCTGGCCGCCCGGCGGCTATCCCGGCAGTTCCTGATGGATTTCGAAAATTGCCTTAATTCCATGCAATTACCCGAAAATATCGAACTTTTGCGTCTTTTTCGGGATTTAACCAAGTCTGGAGGCTTGGCGTCGAACGTAGACCGCGCTAAACAGGGGAAACTTGGAAAATCTCTGATTAGGTTTTAATTGGCCGAGCAGCTTCCGGCGCGCCGGAAGCTGCCCTTAAGAAAGCAGGTTAACGTGACACTTGTAAACCCGATACAAAGCCCCGCTGCCAGGATGGATTCCGTTGAGGCTATCGCCGCCGGATTTGAAATGCAGGGCTATATTACCAATCCGCAAATTGCGACGTCGATATATCTGGCGCAAAATCTGCAAAAGCCGCTGCTGGTCGAGGGCCCCCCCGGCGTCGGCAAGACGGAGCTGGCCATCGCCACGGCGAAATATCTCGATCTGCCGCTGGTGCGGCTGCAATGTTATGAAGGGCTGGATGAATCCAAGGCGCTGTATGAATGGAAATATGGCAAGCAATTGCTGTACACGCAAATTCTGCGCGAGACTCTGGGCGACGTGCTGCAAGGCGCTACCGGCCTGTCGGAATCGATGAACAAGCTGCATCAGTTTTCTGACGTGTTCTTTTCCGAACAGTTTCTGGAAGAACGCCCGTTGATGAAAGCCATGCGCTCGCCCGTTGGGGCGGTGCTGCTGATCGACGAACTGGACAAGGCGGATCAGGAGTTTGAATCGTTCCTGCTGGAGCTGCTGTCGGAATATCAGATCAGCATTCCCGAAATCGGCACCATCAAGGCGACGGTCAAACCGGTGGTGTTCCTGACCAGCAACAACACCCGCGAGCTGAGCGATGCGCTGAAACGCCGTTGCCTGCATTTGTATATTCCGTTTCCCGATACCGAACTGGAACGTAAAATCATTGCTTCCCGGGTTCCCGATATATCGGTCAAACTGCGCAATGAATTGGTGGCGTTCGTTCAGGAACTGCGCGGGCTGGATCTGAAAAAACTGCCTGCGGTAAGTGAAACCATCGACTGGGCGCGCACATTATTGTTGCTGCACGCCAATACGCTGGAGCCGGAAATGGTGCGCAATACGCTGAATGTCATCCTGAAATTTCAGGATGACAT
>JAUSQH010000086.1 GCA_030652895.1 Alphaproteobacteria bacterium | reverse complement strand
ATGTCATCCTGAAATTTCAGGATGACATTGAGATGGTGGGGGCGCAGGTCAGCAGCCTGACCAGCGATGCGATTAAGGCGTCAAAACGCCCGCTGGGCGTATAACGCGCAAACGCGGAGAGCGGACTATGGACCAGACACTCGGCGATTTCATCAAGGCGTTACGCAACGCCGACGTGCGCGTGTCCAGCACCGAAGTGGTGGACGCGCATGAGGTCGTCGATCTGGTGGGGTACACAGACCGTGCACTGCTGAAAAATGCATTGGCGCTGGTATTGCCCAAGACCTCTGACGAAAAAAATATCTACGACTATACGTTCGACCGGTTTTTCAAATTTGATGAACTGGACGAAATGGAAATGGCCGACCGCAATGAGGCGGCGGGCGACCCCAGTATCGTTCCGCAACAGGATGACACGGCGGGACAGGAAGGCCAGGGCCAGGGTGAAGGCGGCGGCAAGGGCTGCGCCCAGCGCGGGGCGGAGGGCGACGGTGCACCCGATATTACCGGCGCCGTGCAGCAGGCCGAAATGCGCGAAAGCCTGTCGTCCCTGTCGCAAATGGTGCTGTCGGGCGACCGCGCCGGTCTTTCGGTCGCCATGGCCGAAGCGGGCGAGGCGGTGGGCCTGCGCAACATTCACATCTTCACGCAAAAGGGCCTGTACGGGCGGCGCATTCTGGAACATATGGGCCTGAAGGCGCTGAACGGCGACATTTCGGAATTGCGCAAACGCGACAATCCGTCCGCCGCCGAACTGGCCGAACGGTTGCGCAAGGGACGTGAATATCTGCTCTCGCAAGTGCGCGATTATGTGGAACAGCAATTCCTGCTGCACGCCGACGCCGATGGCAGCCATCTGCGCGAAGACATTCTTTCAAAATCCCGCCTGACCAATATCGAGCGGCGCGATTACCGCATGGTGCAGGAAATGGTGCGTAAAATGGCCAAACGCCTGATCGCCATCCATTCGCGCCGCCGCAAGGTGTATGACCGCGGCGCCCTCGACATCCGCAAGACCATGGCGAAGAACCACGCCTATGACGGGGTGCCGTTCGACATCCGCTGGAAGTCGGTGAAGATCGACCGCCCAAAAGTCGTGGCGATCTGCGATGTGTCCGGCTCGGTCGCCAAGGTGGCGCATTTCATGCTGATGTTCCTCTACAGCCTTAACGAAGTGATGCCCAAGGTGCGCTCGTTCGCCTTTTCCGGCCGCATGGGCGAAGTGACCGATCTGTTCAAGGACTGCGACGTCGAGGAAGCCATGTCCAAAACCCTGTACGAATGGGGCCAGGGTTCAACGGATTATGGCCGCTCGCTACAGGATTTCGCCGAACTCGCGCTCAACGATATCGACAGCCGCACCACCGTCATCATCCTCGGCGACGCCCGCAGCAATTACGGCGACCCGGGCAGCGAGATCATGAAAAAGATTTATGAGCGCGCCAAATGGGTGATGTGGCTGAACCCCGAAGAAAAAAACACGTGGAACTACGCCGACTCCGTCATGCGCAAATTCCAGCCCTATTGCCACCAGGTCCAGGTGTGCAATTCCCTGACCCATCTGGAACGCATCGTGAGCTCGGTGTTAAGGAGTGCTACTTAGGGTAGTTTGTGATCATGTTGGAAGGGCGCCGCCCCGCCCGTGTCATTGCGAGCGAAGCGT
>JAUSQH010000075.1 GCA_030652895.1 Alphaproteobacteria bacterium | reverse complement strand
CAGGCGGCTTTGCGATAGTCTGGGCCTGCGGTCTACATTGGAGCGTCGCAAGATCGGATTCAGCGCGACGCCGTCCTCCGTGTCGAACCGTCAGGACGAGTACCGCCGTTTTTACGATCTTTGCATGGGGGCGATCGAATGGTCATAGGCTACACGACGGGCGTCTTCGACCTTTTTCACATCGGTCATGTCAATGTGTTGCGCAATGCCCGAAGCCTTTGCGACAAACTGATCGTCGGCGTCAGCGTCGACGCACTCGTCAGCTACAAGAATAAGGTGGCAGTCATCCCGTTCGAGGAGCGCATCGAGATTGTTCGTGCCTGCCGGTACGTGGACCTCGCCGTGCCGCAGGAAAGCATGGACAAGATGGACGCCTACAACCGCTACAAATTCAATGTCATGTTTGTTGGCGACGATTGGTACAAAACCGATTCGTGGAAGACCCTCGAAGACCAGTTCAAGTCTCTCGCTGTGAGGATTGTCTATTTTCCCTATACGCAAACAACCTCGTCGACGCTGATCAACGAGACACTCGAGAATCTGCGGACGGGTCATCCGGATCAGAAGAAGTGAGCATCGCCGGACACTGCCCCATCTGCGGCAACGACGTGGAATATGAAGAGCGCGGGCCCTGGCATCGCGACCAGCTCTGGTGTCCCGCCTGTCCCGGCGGCTCGGTACCGCGCGAGCGCGCGCTGGCGCTGGTGCTGAACGAGATCCGGCCCGCCTGGCGGGACCTGCGTATCCATGAATCCTCGCCCTGCGGCCGCGGCATTTCGGTCGTGATGACCCGCGAATGCCCGCAATACACCGCCTCGCAATTCTATCCGGACCGGCCGTTCGGCGAGATCGTCAACGGGGCGCGCAACGAGAATCTCGAGGCGCAGACTTTCGCCGACGCCGCCTTCGACATCGTCGTCAGCCTCGATGTGATGGAACACATCTACAATCCGGACAAGGCGCTCGGGGAAATCTACCGCACACTGAGCGATGGCGGCGTCTATATCTGCACCTTCCCCGTCCGCAAGGCGCAGGTCGAACAGGCCG
>JAUSQH010000074.1 GCA_030652895.1 Alphaproteobacteria bacterium | reverse complement strand
GATTTCAGCCATTTTTGCGTTTTCCCAAAGCTGACCTAGTTCCAGCCTTCGAGCAGGCGGCGGGCGAAGACCTGGGCCTGGATTTCGGCCGCGCCCTCGAAAATGTTCAAAATGCGTGCATCGCAGAGCACGCGGCTCACCGGATATTCGAGCGCAAAGCCGTTGCCGCCGTGAATTTGCAGGGCGTTGTCGGCGCACATCCAGGCGATGCGCGCGCCAAGCAGTTTCGCCATGCCGGCTTCCAGATCGCAGCGCTGGCCGTCATCCTTGCGCCGCGCCGAATAATAGGTCAGTTGCCGGGCGATCATAATTTCCACAGCCATCCAGGCGATCTTTCCCGAAACGCGCGGAAAGCTGTAAATCGGCTTGCCGAATTGCATGCGCTCCTGGCCATATTTCAAACCCAGTTCCAGCGCGCATTGCGCCACCCCAATGGCGCGCGCGGCAGTTTGAATGCGCGCACTTTCAAAGGTTTTCATCAGCGACTTGAAGCCTTCGCCCTCGCGCTCGCCGAGCAGGTTTTTGGCGGGCACTTCAAAGCCGTCAAACGCCAGTTCATATTCCTTCATGCCGCGATAGCCGAGCACTTCTATCTCGCCGCCGGTCATGCCCGCTGCCGGAAATAAATCATCCTCCGTGCCGCGCGGTTTTTCGGCGAGGAACATGGACAGCCCCTTATAGCCGGCCTCGTTGGGATCGGTGCGCACCAGCAACGTCATCATGTCGGTGCGCGCGGCATGGGTGATCCAGGTCTTGTTGCCGGTGATCTTGTACACATCGCCTTCCTTCACCGCCCGGGTGCGCAGGGTCGCCAGATCGGAACCGGTGTTGGGTTCGGTGAATACTGCGGTCGGCAGAATTTCAGCGCTGGCGAGCTTGGGCAGGTAATAGGCCTTCTGCGCATCGGTGCCGCTGCCCATGATCAGTTCAGCGGCGATTTCCGAGCGGGTGCCAAGCGAGCCAACGCCGATATAGCCGCGGCTTAATTCTTCCGACACCACGCACATCGCCATTTTGCCAAGGCCAAGACCGCCAAGCTGTTCCGGGATGGTCAGGCCAAACACGCCCAGCTCGCCCATCTGGTTGACCACCTCGATGGGGATCAGGTCATTTTTCATGTGCCAGTCATGCGCGAAGGGTGCCACCTGTTCTTCGGCAAAACGGTGGAATTGTTCGCGGATCATGGCGTGGGTTTCATCCAGGCCCGTATCGCCAAAAGTGATGGCGCCGCTATTTTCAGCGATCAGGTGCGCAATGCGTTCACGCACCGCCGCCGTGTTTCCGCGCTGGATCAAAGCGTTCACCGCCTCGGTGGAAAAAGCTTTTTGTTGCGCTTCAGTGACGCCCATATCCTGAGGGCGGACCACTTCGCCCTGGTTCATCGCAATGCCGCCGGCCATCTGCGACAGATATTCGCCGAAGGCCGCCTGCAGGATCAGGGCTTCCAGTTCGCCAAAACGGCCGTCGGCCTGCAGCCGCTGCGCCCAGCCATGCATTTCACGCAGGCTTTCCACATAGGTAGCAAGCCAGGCCAGTCCATGCGCCGGAAACTGGTTTTGTTCCAGCAAAGCGGCGGAAACCGTGCCTTTGTCGCTCAATAATACGCGCACAGCCTCGCGCGCCGCCAATAATAGAGCCTCTGCGGCAGGTAAAGCGGCGGCGCAGGCGGCGACCGGGTTTTCAATTAATGGCGAATTCGTCTGTGGCATGAAATGTTTCCGTGTTTGGCGGCATGAATGTTCGGGCGCTTTATAACGCTAAAATGCTCTTTCAGCCACATGCTACGGCGGCAATCGGCGCGATTTTGTTCGATTTCGCTGTCTATACGGGTAATCTCG
This sequence comes from Alphaproteobacteria bacterium, assembly GCA_030652895.1. Taxonomy (GTDB): domain Bacteria; phylum Pseudomonadota; class Alphaproteobacteria; order UBA11222; family UBA11222; genus UBA11222. The sequence continues at coordinate 6,356 of JAUSQH010000074.1, read as the reverse complement.
GGAAGGAGGTGCCCCCATGTCCAGGCAGGCGATTTCGGAAAACTATCTGGCGGATGAAGCGGAGTGCGTGACGGCGCTGCTGCCCGCCGCAAGGCTGGACGTGGGTGAATCGGCGCGCGTGACGGCGCTTGCGACTGGTTTTGTCGAACATATTCGTGCCCATCGCCACCCGGCAGGGGGCCTAGACGTATTCCTGCGCGAATATGCCCTGAGCAGCGAAGAGGGCGTGGCGCTGATGTGTCTGGCCGAGGCCCTGCTGCGCATTCCCGATAGCGCGACAGTAGACGCCCTGATCCGCGACAAGATCGCCCCTGCCAATTGGGAGCGCCATATCGGCCATTCCGATTCCTGGTTCGTCAACGCGTCGACCCTGGGGCTGATGCTGACCGGGCGCATCGTGCGAATGGAGCATACGGACATCGCCGATGCGGGAAGCTTTTTGGGCCGCATGATCGCGCGCAGTGGTGAGCCGGTCATCCGTCAGGCGCTGCTGCACGCCATGCGCATCATGGGCCGGCAATTCGTGCTGGGGCGCACCATTGACGAAGCGATTATACATGCAAAAACGGATGCTGGCGCGGGCTACCGGCATTCATTTGATATGCTGGGCGAAGGGGCGCGCACGAAAAATCAGGCAGAGCATCATTTTCAGGCCTATATGCATGCCATCCGTACACTGAGTACGGGTAACACGCTGCGTGAACCGGGCATTTCCGTAAAACTGTCGGCCCTGCATCCGCGTTTTGAACAGGCGCAGGCCACGCGGGTGATGGCGGAACTGACGCCGCGCCTGACGGAACTGGCGGCGTTGGCCTGCGCAAACAATATTGATCTTACTGTCGACGCGGAAGAGTCGGACCGGCTGGACCTGACGCTGGATGTGTTTTCAGCGGCCTATGCCGGACTTAACGGTTGGGAGGGGTTTGGCCTCGCGGTGCAGGCGTACCAGAAGCGCGCGCCACATGTGCTTGACTGGTTGCGTGAACAGGCAAAAAAATGCACGCGGCGCATTCCGGTGCGTCTGGTCAAAGGCGCGTATTGGGACAGCGAAATCAAACGTGCGCAGGAGCGCGGGCTTGTGGGGTATCCGGTGTTCACCCGCAAGGCGTCAACGGATGTTTCCTATCTTGCCTGTGCGGCGCGCATGATCGCGGCGGGCGGATGGCTCAAGCCGCAATTCGCCACCCATAATGCGCATACCGTGGCGGCGATTTTGGTGATGACAGGCGCGGATACGGGCGCGCCTTCGGTTCCGTTCGAATTTCAGCGGCTGCATGGCATGGGCGCGCCGCTGCATGATTTGGTGATGCAGGCGCATGGGGTCGCGTGCCGCATTTACGCGCCGGTTGGCAGTCACGAGGATTTGCTCGCCTATCTGGTGCGCAGGCTGCTGGAGAACGGGGCCAATAGTTCGTTCGTTAACCGGCTAAGCGATGACGCGGCGCCGGTCTGCGAGATTGTGCGCGATCCGGTCACGGTGACCGCTGAAATACGGGATATACCCAACCCGCAAATTTTGATGCCAGAACATCTTTACGGAGACGAACGGCGCAACTCACTTGGCATACTGCTTAGCGATCCGGCGGTTCTGACGCCGCTACTGCAACAGATCGAGGTCAGTATGCAGACGCCGCGCACTGCCGGCCCCCTTGTGGATGGGGAGAGTTTTAAAGGCCCGCGGGAAACTACATTTGATCCCGCTGATCTCAGCCGTATCGTTGGTCATCTGGCCATGTCCGACGGGGCAGCGATTGAGCGCGCATTGGCAAGCGCATCCGTTGCCGCTGCCGGGTGGGATGGTTTGGGCGGCCGGGCGCGGGCGCAATACCTTGACCGCGCCGCAGATTTATTCGAGGCGAACCGGGCGGAACTGATGGGGTTGTGTGTACGCGAAGGGGGCAAGACGCTGCCCGACGCGCTCTCTGAGGTGCGCGAGGCGGAGGATTTTCTGCGCTACTACGCGGCGCGGGCGCGGGCTGAATTTGATGCGCCGCAGGTCCTGCCGGGCCCGGTGGGCGAAAACAACCAGATCTCTCTGCACGGACGGGGGGTGTTTTGCTGCATCAGCCCGTGGAACTTCCCGTTGGCTATATTTACCGGGCAGGTGGCGGCGGCGCTGGCGGCGGGTAATGCGGTGGTGGCCAAACCAGCAGAACAGACCGGCCTGATAGCCTTTCGCGCGGTTCAACTGTTGCAACAGGCCGGTGTGCCAGTTGAAGCGTTACATCTGCTGCCGGGTGCGGGGGAGCTGGTTGGCGCTGCGCTTGTCAGTGATGCGCGGATTGCGGGCGTCGCCTTTACCGGCTCGATGGACGTCGCCCGTGCGATCAACCGGCGTCTGGCGCAACGCGCGGGACCAATCATCCCATTCATTGCCGAGACTGGCGGACAGAATGTCATGATTGCCGATTCCTCGGCATTGCCGGAACAGTTGATCGACGATGTCGTCCGTTCCGCCTTTAACAGCGCGGGACAGCGCTGTTCAGCCCTGCGGATATTATTCATCCAGCACGAAGCCGCCCCTCGGGTGCTGGAGATGCTGGCGGGCGCAATGCAGGAGCTGCGGATTGGTGACCCCATGCGGCTGGACACCGATATTGGCCCGCTGATTGATGCGCAGGCGCTTGACGCACTCAACGCCCATGCCGCGCGCATGTCCACTGCCGGGAAACTGTTGTCTGAGACGCCATTGCCGCCCGGTCTGGCGCAGGGGTATTATTTTGCGCCGCGCGCGTTCGAGATTGACAACCTGACGCATTTAACAGGCGAAGTTTTCGGTCCCATCCTGCATGTCATCCGCTACCGGGCGGATCATCTCGATAGAGTATGCGCAGCGATCAACGCGATGGGGTACGGGCTGACCCTTGGGATTCACTCGCGCATTGAAGGACGGGTGGAGGAGATTTGCGCCCGGATGCGGGTGGGCAACATCTATGTCAACCGGAACATGGTGGGCGCGGTGGTTGGCTCTCAGCCCTTTGGTGGGGAGGGGCTTTCGGGAACTGGTCCAAAGGCGGGGGGGCCGCGCTATCTGCACCGCTTCGCCACAGAATGTACGCGCTCAACCGATACTACTGCCGCTGGCGGAAATGCAACCCTGCTGTCCCTGCGCGAGTGTTGATAAGTGATCTATCAGTTGACCCCGCAACAGCCACGAGGCACAATCACACCAGACTAATTCCACTATATCAGACAGGGAGGAAACCGCATGAAAGCGGCAGTATTACGCGAGGCTAAAAAGCCTATGCAGATCGAAGATGTGCAAATTTCCAAGCCCGGCCCGCACGAGGTGCTGATCCGCACCGCCGCCGCCGGTATCTGCCACAGTGATCTGCATATTGCCGATGGGCTGTTTCCGTTTCCGTTGCCCACGGTGCTTGGTCATGAGTCGGCCGGCGTGGTCGAGGCGGTTGGTTCTGACGTGCGTTATGTGCAAAAAGGCGATCACGTTATCACCTGCCTGTCCGTATTCTGTGGCCATTGCGAGCATTGCCTGACCGGGCATATGTCGCGCTGCATGACGGATGAATGGGCGCGTGGTCCGAAGGATGAGCCGCGCCTTTCATCCGCTAGCGGCAAGATGAACCAGTTCATTAATCTGTCGTCCTATGCCGAACAGTTGCTGGTGTCGGAGCACAATATTGTGAAAATCCGTAAGGACATGCCGTTGGATAAGGCCTGCGTGATTGGCTGCGGCGTGATGACGGGCTTTGGCGCGGCGATCCACACCGCCAAGGTGGAACCGGGCTCCACCGTTGCGGTTGTCGGCTGCGGCGGCATTGGTCTTAGCGCTATTAACGGGGCGTCCGTTGCGGGCGCAGGGCGCATCATCGCCATTGACATGGTTGGCTCCAAGCTGAACCTGGCCAAGGAATTTGGCGCGACCGACGTCATCAACGCCAAGGACGGCGATGTGGTCAACAAAGTTCGCGAGTTGACCGGTGGCGGCGTGCACTATTCCTTTGAGGCCATCGGCATGAAGCAAACTGCCGAGGATTGTTTCAGTATGTTGCGTGCGGGCGGCGTTGCCACCGTCATCGGAATGATCCCGATCGGCACCAATATTGAAATTCACGGCCCGGAACTGCTGCAGGAAAAGAAAATGCAGGGTTCCATGATGGGCTCCAACCGCTTCCGCGTCGATATGCCGCGCCTGGTGGACTTCTATCTGGCGGGCAGGCTGAATCTCGACCTGCTGGTCTCGCACACCATCAAACTGAATGAAATCAACGAGGCTTTTGACACCCTGCGCAAGGGCGAAGTGGCGCGTCAGGTTATCAAATTCGACATCTAAAAGTCTCGCTGCATGTTCGCCGCCTCCGGTAAAACCGGGGGCGGCTAACGATAATAATCGATGGGGAGGGGACCTGCATGAAAGCAGCCGTGTTGCGTGAGGCTAAAAAGCCTATGCAGATCGAGGATGTGCAGATTTCCAAACCCGGTCCGCACGAAGTGCTGATCCGCACAGTTGCCGCCGGCATCTGCCACAGCGACCTGCATTTTGCCGACGGGCTGTATCCCCATCCAATGCCCTGTGTGCTGGGCCATGAGTCGGCTGGCGTGGTCGAGGCGGTTGGTTCGGATGTGCGCTATGTGCAAAAGGGCGATCACGTCATCACGTGTCCCTCGGTGTTTTGCGGCCATTGCGAGCATTGCCTGACTGGCAATATGTCGCGCTGCATGACCGATGAATGGGCGCGCGACCCCAAAGGCCCACAACGTCTTGCGTCCGATAAAGGCCACATGCATCAGTTCGTCAATCTGTCGTCCTATGCCGAACAGTTGCTGGTGTCGGAACGCAGCATTGTGAAAATCCGCAAGGACATGCCGCTGGATCGCGCGGCGCTGATCGGTTGCGGCGTCATGACCGGCGTGGGTGCGGCGTTTCATACCGCCAAAGTTGAACCGGGGACCACTGTCGCCGTCATTGGCTGCGGCGGCATCGGGTTGAGCGCCATCAATGGCGCGGCCATTGCTGGCGCGGGGCGCATTATCGCCATTGATATGGTCGGCTCCAAGTTGAACCTGGCCAAGCATTTCGGCGCCACCGACGTTATCAACGCCAAGGATGGCGATGTGGTGAAAAAGGTGCAGGAAATGACTGGCGGCGGCGTGCATTATTCGTTCGAAGCCATCGGCCTCAAACAGACCGCCGAGCAGAGTTTCAGCATGTTGCGCTCTGGCGGCTGTGCTACAATCATCGGCATGATACCGGTCGGGACCAAGATTGAAATTCATGGCCCCGAAATGCTGCAGGAAAAGAAAATTCAGGGTTCCATGATGGGGTCCAACCGCTTTCGCGTTGACATGCCGCGTCTTGTGGATTTCTATCTGGCCGGAAAACTGAAGCTGGATGAGATGATATCTAGCCACATCAAGCTGAAGGACATTAATGATGGTTTCGACACGCTTCGCAAAGGTGAGGTGGCGCGTCAGATCATCATGTTCGACGCCTGACTGACACTGCATTCTTATAACAAAGTTACCGACAGGGAGATCACTACAATGAAAGCGGCCGTACTACGTGAGACTAAAAAGCCATTACAGATTGAAGATGTGCAGATTTCCAAACCCGGACCGCATGAGGTGCTGATTCGCACTGTCGCCGCCGGTATCTGCCACAGCGATCTGCATTTTGCCGATGGGATTTATCCCTATCCGCTGCCCTGCGTGCTGGGCCATGAATCGGCGGGCATTGTCGAAGCGGTCGGCTCGGATGTGCGCTATGTGCAGAAGGGCGACCATGTCATCACCTGCCTGTCGGTGTTTTGTGGCCATTGCGAGCATTGCCTGACCGGGCATATGTCGCGCTGCATGACCGACGAACATCAGCGCGGCCCCAAAGAGGCGCAACGCCTTTCCTGTGGCGATGGTGCGATGCATCAGTTTCTGAACGTGTCATCCTATGCGGAGCAACTGGTGGTGTCAGAACACGCCATTGTCAAAATCCGCAAGGATATGCCGCTGGACCGCGCGGCGCTGATCGGCTGCGGCGTGATGACCGGGGTGGGCGCGGTATTCCACACGGCCAAAGTTGAACCGGGCACTACTGTTGCTGTGGTGGGCTGTGGCGGTATTGGGCTGAGCGCCATCAATGGCGCGGCCATAGCCGGTGCGGGCCGCATCATCGCCATTGATATGGTTGGCTCCAAGCTGAACCTGGCGAAGGAATTCGGTGCCACAGACGTGATCAACGCCGCAGACGGCGATGTGGTTAAAAAGGTGCAGGAAATGACCGGCGGCGGCGTGCATTATTCGTTCGAAGCCATCGGCCTGAAGCAGACCGCGGAGCAGTGCTTCAAAATGCTGCGCTCCGGCGGCGCGGCCACCATCATCGGCATGATCCCGGTCGGCAC
>JAUSQH010000070.1 GCA_030652895.1 Alphaproteobacteria bacterium | reverse complement strand
CTCAACTGGCGCGGCGCGGAGCAATGGCATCATATTGCCGCCCGCCAGCACATAGCCGCCGAACACCATGACAAACACACAAACTATTCCGCCTATCGCGAGCATGGACCACCGCCAACCAAAATACGCAAACCCCGGAGGCAAGTGCCGCGGAGTGTCGCGTAAATGGTTAAGCCCAATACCCTAATATTCACCTAATGGCAGACGATCAGGACGTAACGGTCTTTTAAGTTTTCAATAAATCGCCGAAAGCCTTGGCCATGCCGTCCGCGATGCGCCCGGCACCCTGTGTGCGCTCACGCCCGGCCATCAGCGCGCCGTCAACCGCAATGGCCTGACCGCTGACAAACGTGCTGTCATCGCTGGCCAGAAACAGCGCCATCTTGGCAATGTCCGACGGCAAGCCTGAACGGCGGATGGGCTGAAAATTCACCAGCACTTCTTCCATCTTCTTGGCGCTTTCGTCCGCCAACTGGCTGGGCAGCCCCAGCCCGCGGCCAAAAATTGACGTGGCGATACCACCAGGGCAAATGGCGTTTACCCGCACATTATATTTCCCCAGTTCCAGCGCCACGCTTTTGGAAAGATGCACTACAGCAGCCTTGGCGGCGCTATAGATGTGCGGGCCAAAACCACCGCTTAGTCCGGCGACACTGGCAGTGCTGATAATGCTGCCGGATTTTTGCGCCTTCATGATCGGGGCGGCGTATTTCATGCCCAGCACAACACCTTTGACAAGGACGCCCATGGTTTTATCAAAACCATCCATGTCGATTTCCTGAATTTCCCCGGAAACGCCGCCGATACCCGCATTATTGAAAATGCAATCCAGACGGCCATATTTTTTTACGGCCAGGTCCACCGCGCCTTTGACATCCGCCTCTACCGCCACGTTGGTGTGGTGATAGGCCAGATTGGGACCGAAGTCCTTTTCCATTTGCGCGCCTTTGTCGTCCAGAATGTCCGCAACAACGACCTTTGCCCCTTCCTGCAGGAACAGCTCCACCGTGCCACGGCCCATGCCGCTGGTGCCGCCAGTGATTACCGCGACTTTACCCTGTAATCTTTCTCCCACCCCTATTCTCCCTTGCTGAAATGTGGTTTGTGATAATCTATCATTTTTACAGGTAACGGTGCGAGCACAAAGGCGTTTGACGTGATGGATTATGACGAGCCGGTTCTGACCACGGCAATGTGGGTCAGCGCCCACATAAGGCGATGTCTTTCACTGGGCATTCCCGCCATTCTGGTGCGCCGGGGGGACGAAAAAGCCGGAACGGTGTTGATCAAATGGAATCGCTTTTCCGACGGTTGCAAGGTGTTGTCACCTTCACGCAATGCGCAGGGCCGGCGGGTGTGGATTGCGCGCGCAGGCGCCGAGCCTGCACCTGAAGCCGACACGGACGCCTATATCGCCCGCCAGTTGGGCCGCGACCCCGACCTGTGGGTTCTTGAAATTGAAGACATGGAAGGCCGCTATGATCTGGGCGAGCCGATAAACTGAGGAACGCAACATGGATTTACAACTCGCCGGAAAAACCGCCATCGTCACCGGCTCCAGCCGCGGCACCGGCGAAGGCATCGCCAAGGTGCTGGCACGTGAAGGCGCAACAGTGATCGTGCACGGCATGAAACCCGGCAATGGCGATGATGACGCGGAGCGCGTGGCGAACGACATCATAAACAGCGGCGGCAAAGCCATTCCCGTCACCGGCGATCTGACCACCGATGATGGGGCGGAGACAGTTGCGCAGGCCATCGGCGCGGTGGATATTCTGATCAATAATTATGGCACCGCGGATCGTGGTTTCTGGCTGGACGCAACCACGGGAACCGATGCATGGATTTCCGCCTATCAGAAAAATGTGCTGTCGGCGGCACGTATGATCCGCCTTCTTGTCCCCCAAATGAAAGAGCGCGGATGGGGCCGTGTCATTCAACTGGGCACCATCGGGTCTACCCAGCCAAATTCGCGCATGCCGCATTATTATGCCTCCAAAGGCGCACTGGCGAACCTGACCGTCAGCCTGATGCTGGAACTGGCCAATACGGGCATCACGGTCAACACCATCAGCCCCGGACTGATCAAGACCCGCGAGGTCGAGGAAATGTATCGCCGCCGCGCGCAAAAGCAGGGCTGGGGCGACGACTGGGACGTGATCGAACGTCACATCATGGAGGAATTCGGCAACCCGTCGGGGCGCATTGCACGCACCGAAGAAGTTGGCGATCTGGTGGCCTTCATCGCCAGTACAAGGTCGCACATGATCAACGGCATGAACATCCGCATCGACGGCGGCGGCATGCGGATTGTGAATTAGGCATCAAACAATCGAGGTAATTGCCTTGCGCTTTACTCTGACATACCGGGGGGATCTTCCACCAAATGCGAATACTCAAGAGAAATGGCGCATCCGGCGCACACTAGAACCTCAGCTTCGATGTCTCTGGGAGACTCCACCATTAAACGAACTTGCGAAGTATCAAGACCCAGACTACTTACCGAATGACTGTTACGTGGGCCACTCCTTGTCGGGCTTGGAGTATGTACCGCTCATATCTGACAAGCTTAGCTTACGAGCCGAACTGGATATATTTTTACTATCAGCCAGTCTGCCCGGCGGGTTGATAAATAAGAGCGGGGATATCGATAATCGGTTGAAGACTCTCATCGACGCTCTTAGCGTTCCCGTCAATCCTCAACAAGTGCCGCCTTCGCCAGCCACCGAACCAGACAACCGAGTATTCTGTCTCCTTGAGAATGATCGTCTGATAACCCGGGTGGAAGTTAGTAATGATAAGCTCTTGACAGAAAAGGAATCTAGCCGGGAAGCTCTGGTAATAATCCGTGTACGTCCTATTGCTTTCAAGGTCACACTTGCCAATATTGGGATCGCGGTATAAGAAATAGCGTCAGAGTCTGTTTCATTAAGTTTAACGCACACCCAATATTCAGCCTGTCGCCCCGGATTTATTCCGGGGT
>JAUSQH010000068.1 GCA_030652895.1 Alphaproteobacteria bacterium | reverse complement strand
TCCGCACCATTCACGACCTCACCAATCCCGTAGACCAGAAAGCCTTTGTCGACGCGCGCCTGCTGTTCTGCGAAGCGTTCCCGCACGAACCTGAAGGCGTTGACCGGATGGAACGGCTGTTGCGGCAACGCGCCAGCCGCGACTTTGACCCGCTGCTGCTGGTGGCCGAAAACCGGGCCAACGAAGTAATCGGCCTCGCCTTCGTGTTTTATTTTCCCGAACAGCATTATGGATATCTGCAATATATCGCCAGCGATCCAAAACGCGCGGCACGGGGTATCGGCGGTGCGCTTTACGAAGCGCTGCGCGAATTGCTTGTGGCGCGCGGCGCCCAGGGATTGCTTCTGGACGTGCCGCCAGACACAGCGGAAAAAGTACATGGGGCTGAAGTCCCCGCCGTCAACCGGAAGCGGATCCGGTTTTACGAGCGCTATGGCGCGCGCATCATTGAAGGCAGCGAATGGGACGTTACCCCCAATCCGCGCAATGAAAATTTTTTGACTATGTTGATGTTCGATCCCCTGGACCGCACCCGTAACTTACGGCGCGCCAAGGCGCGTGCCGTAGTGCGGCGCATTCTGGAAGCACAATTTGGCTACGAACCCCACGATCCCTTTGTTGAACGCATTGCGCGTTCGTTTAAGGACGATCCCGTGCGCCTGCGGCTGGCCCGCAACAACACAATGGCGAAACCCATATTGTCGGGGAACCGGCTCAAACCGGTTTTCATTGTGCCGACGCGGGGGCACGAGATCCACCATGTCAAGGCCAAGGGCTATGTGGAACGGCCCATCCGGGTGCGCCAGATTCTCAAGGGGCTGGCCGGGCTGCCGGTCACCGAGGTTGCGGTCAAACATTTTCCAAGACGGCATATTACGGCCGTTCACGATCCACGGCTGGTGTCTTATCTGCGCGCCGTCAGCGACCGGCTGGATGACAAGACCATCGTTTATCCCGAAGTGTTTCCCATTCGCCGGCCTGACCGCGCGCCACAGGCGCTGGAGGACCGGGCGGGCTATTTCTGCGCCGACACTTTCACGCCGATCACGAAAACCGTCTACGCCGCCGCACGCCAGGCTGTGGATGTGGCGCTGACTGCCGCGGAGCTTATCCAGCGGGGCGAGCGTTTCGCCTACGCGATCTGCCGCCCGCCGGGTCACCATGCCGAACGCCGCATTTTCGGCGGCTTTTGCTATTTTAACAATTCCGCGGTGGCGGCCAATTTTCTTTCGTCCAATGGCAAGGTCGCGCTGCTGGACATTGACTATCATCATGGCAATGGCGGCCAGGATATTTTTTACGGGCGCGACGATGTGCTGACCTTGTCTATTCACGGCCACCCCCGCCACGCCTATCCGAATTTTTCCGGTTATGCCGATGAACGGGGAGAGGGGAAAGGCCTGGGGTTTAACCGCAACTGGCCACTGGAAGCCCCGGTTGACGACGTGCGGTATCTGAAAGTTTTTGACGAGGCGCTGGCCGCAGTGCGCCGTTTCCGCCCGCAATATCTCGTGGTGTCCTTTGGCCTCGACATCATGAAGGGCGACCCGACGGGCGCGTTCGACATCACAACCGCGGGTCTGGAACAGATCGCCACGCGGCTTGTGGGTCTGGGATTGCCGGTTCTTATCGTGCAGGAGGGCGGATATGCCGTACGCAATTTGCGGGTGGGCGCCCAGAAGTTTTTTGCGGCGCTGACCACCGCCTGGCACGCCGAACGGTAGCACTGGCAAAGCCAGTTAGAATGCCCCATGGCTAATGGTGCCCCCGGTCCGAGTCGAACGGACACTCCCTTGCGAGAACCAGATTTTGAGCCGCCCAGAAGCGTCTATACTAAACCTCGCCGAACGCAAGTAAGAATGCGAAAACCTACTACGATCAAATACTTATCTTGCATCGTGGGGCTTTCAATCTTCTCTATGGCTTTCGGTAATAACCGGGAGCCGTCGGCCTGAGTGCCCCTATTCGGTTCCTATAATTTTGATGTTTGGAGACGATAGATGGCTAAAATCAAGCTCACCAAGACCGCAGTGGATGCCGCAACCCCAAAGGACCGCGATTACGAACTCCGCGATACACTCGTACCGGGATTCATGGTGAAAGTCACGCCCGCGGGACGGAAGATATTCATGCTCCAGCATCAGACCAACTCCGGCGTTCGCCGGAAGCCCGCCATCGGACGCTTCGGCGAACTGACCGTCGAGCAGGCGAGAAAGATCGCTCAGGATTGGTTGGCCGAGGTCCGCCAGGGCAACGACCCGGGCGCCGAGAAATCAGCGGCGCGCGCAGCCCCTACCATGAAGCAACTCTGCGACAAGTTCATCGAGGACTATTCCAAGCTGCACAACAAGCCGAGCACGGTCGAGGGCAACGAACTCAACATCAAGAACCACATCGTTCCCCGGCTTGGCCGAATGAAGGTTTATGAGGTAACACGGGCCGACATCTCGGACCTGATGACGGCCATGTCGGATCGTCCGGTCATCGCCAACCGGACCCTCGCTTGCCTCAGCAAGATGTTCAATCTCTCCGAGGTCTGGGGCTATCGCCGGGACGGGTCCAACCCCTGCCGCCATGTCCAGAAATACGCCGAGAAAGGATCGACGCGGTTCATCACCGACGACGAGATGCGCAAGCTTTACGCCTATCTCAACAAGGCCGACGCCGAAGGTCTCGAACATCCCTTCCTGACACTTGCGATCCGGCTGCAATTCGAGTTTGCCGCCCGGATGTCAGAGGTGCTGTCCCTTGAATGGAATTGGATCGACGTCGATCAGCGGCGCGTCACCTGGCCGGACAGCAAGACCGGCAACATCACTAAGCCGCTGAGTGATGAAGCCTACCACCTCCTGTCCGAAGCGCCGCGCTTCGAAGATTCGCCGTTCGTTTGCCCCTCCATCTTTGATCCGTCAAAATCAATGTCGGAGAACACCTATCATCACGGTTGGGGGCGTGTGCTAAAGCGCGCCGGTGTCCCTCATGTTGGCACGCACGGCATCCGCCATCGCGCCGCCACGGACATCGCCAACTCCGGCGTTCCGCTGAAGGTCGGCATGGCGCTAACGGCGCACAAGACCGTCGCGATGTTCATGCGTTACATCCACAATGAGGATGCTCCAGTCCGGTCTGCGGCCGATGTGGTCGCCGCCCGCCGCCGCTTGGTCGTGACGCCGAATGCTCCGGCAATCATCGCGCCGGAGCATGAGGCGCTCGAAGCGGCGCCGGTAAGGGAGACCGGACTGTCCGGGCCACCAGCCGTCCTCGAAGACGGAAGCGACACCAAAGCTGGGAACTACCGGCCGTTCCGTCACCGCAAGGGCGACAATCGCGCCGTTCCACCGGGAACGCGGCGCGAAGCAATCAGCGCGGGGGCGGCGGAATGATAATCTTCATATCCATACCAACATGCCGGGCATGGTTTGACAACATAGCCGAGTGCGTCATCGCGCTCGGCTCCAAATGGCTGTGCACACGCCAGTCGGCTCTTTACCTAAACTTGTCCTATCGTACACTGGAGAAACTTCGCTTCACCAGCAGCGACCCGGCTTCCGAGGAACCCCGGGAAAGTCAGGAGAGCCCGCATGCGTAGCAGCAAATCGAACAGCCGCTGGCCTTCGGCCGAGATTCTTAAGCGCGCCGTCTTCGTGAAGGAAGCCGGTCCGGTCCACTTTGTGGATACCGAAGGTGCCGCGCGTTACCTCGCACTGGAAGCCCACACACTCGAATGCTACCGCTCGCGCGGCGGCGGCCCCATCTTCCATAAATTCGGACGCTATGTTCGCTATGCGGTCGGCGATCTCGATGCGTGGGCAGCGTCCTGCCGGCGCGTGACGACGGCCCTGGCGGTTGAGGCCGCCATCTCTCTTATTGACAAAACATAGCTTGGAGGCTATATCTGTGGCATGGAATGTCGAGTTTCACGACGCCTTCGAGGTGGAGTTCTTGGCCTTTGAGCAGACCGTCCAGGATGCGTTGCTTGCCGCCGCCAAGCTGTTGGCTGACTATGGTCCTCAGCTTGGCCGGCCGCATGCGGACACGCTTAAAGGCTCGAAGCACGCCAATATGAAGGAGTTGCGGTTCGAGGCGTCGGATGGCGAATGGCGGGCCGCCTTTGCGTTCGATCCCGAGAGGAGGGCGATCCTGCTTGTGGCCGGCGATAAATCTGGCGGCAGCGAGAAGCGCTTCTACAAGCAACTTATCGCCAAGGCGGATTTACGGTTTTCCGCGCATGTGAAAAGCCTGAAAACCGTAAAGAAAGGAAAGTGAGATGGGCCGGAACCTGAAACAGATTATTGCGGATTTACCACCCAAGCGGCGGGAACGCATCGAAACCCGCTATCAGGAGCTGAAGCAGGAGGTCGAAGGCCTTCGCGAGCTGCGCCAGATCGCGGGCAAGGCGCAGGCCGACATCGCAACCGCGCTCAACATCAAGCAGCCGTCCGTCTCGAAGATTGAGAAGCAGACCGACATGTACCTTTCGACGCTTCGCAGCTATGTGGAAGCGATTGGAGGCGAACTGGAGTTGGTCGTAAGATTTCCGACGCGCCCGGAGCTACGGCTTCAAAATATCGGCGAAGTTACCGGTAGCTCAGCTGAACCCGTCAATCTCGACAAGCGTTCGCGCCGTCGACCGAACTCGACTGCGGGCGCCAATGCTCGCGCGGTTAGTCGTTCCTGATCGAGGCTGGCATGGGGCTGTTCGAAGATTGGTGTGACAAAGAGGCGACGAAGGATAGGCACAAGCATTACTTGAAGTTCGTCGAAAAGGCAGGTGGGCGCGACGCCATTCGGCACGGCTTGGCTGAAACCATGCGGTCGCATTACTACCGCCTCGACCGGATCGCTGCCGATGTGGCACGCCTCGGATACAATGAAGCCGCCGAAATTCTACGCACGGTTCTCCCAACAAAAGACAAGGCCCGCTCTGGCGACCTCGGGGAGATCGTCGCCACCGAGTTGGTTGAGGAAGAGACGGGTTTTCGAGTCCCTGTTCGCCGCCTCCGCTACAAAGACGGGCGGGAGATGGCTCTTCGCGGCGACGATTTTATCGGCGTCGCATACGACCCAGATGAAAAGCTCTGGCTTTTGAAGGGAGAAGCCAAGAGCAACAAAGTTCTGAGCAAAACTACGATTGCGGCCGCGCGGGCGGCACTTCAGCCCGGTCCAGCCCTTGGGCGATTTGAGGACTATCATCGGCCAGCGCGGGCGCGCGAGGTTGCCGTGGACGCGGGCGTCCTGATGGATTTTCTTGATTTGCTCAACCGCGATATCGAGCGTCGCGGCCATCGCCTCGTGCATCAGCGCAGGATCGTCACCCTCGACGAAGTAGGGAGTCCACCCGTAGCCGCGGAGCAGCTGTTCCAGTTCCTCGCGGGTGATGCGGGCGAGGATAGTCGGGTTGGCAATCTTGTAGCCGTTAAGATGCAGAATCGGCAGCACGG
>JAUSQH010000058.1 GCA_030652895.1 Alphaproteobacteria bacterium | reverse complement strand
CTGGAAAAAGCCAAGCGCCTGGTGGAGCATGGCCGCGATGTCGTCATTTTGCTGGATTCGATTACTCGTTTGGGCCGCGCCTATAATGCGGTGGTGCCATCGTCCGGAAAGGTGCTGACCGGCGGTGTGGACGCCAATGCGCTGCAACGCCCGAAGCGTTTTTTTGGCGCGGCGCGTAATATCGAGGAAGGTGGCTCGCTGACCATTATCGCGACGGCGCTGATCGATACCGGCTCACGCATGGACGAGGTCATTTTCGAAGAGTTCAAGGGCACCGGTAACAGCGAAATCATTCTGGATCGCAAAGTATCCGATAAACGCATCTTCCCGGCCATTGATATTACGCGGTCCGGCACTCGCAAGGAAGAGTTGCTGGCGTCCCAGGCTGAACTTGCCAAGATGTTTGTGCTGCGCCGCATTCTTAGCCCGATGGGCACCGTAGATGCCATGGAATTCCTGCTCGATAAACTGCGGAGCACCAAAAGCAATGCGGAATTTTTTGCTTCGATGAATACGTAACGGGGCGTGCGGTTACTTAAACGCTGAGTTTGCTTTGGCCATGCCGAGTGTGGTCTTGCGGCGGTCAATTGCAAATTTCTGACGGAAGCGGTTGAGATGTACGAAGCGGTCAAGCAGTTCGTAACACATGTTCACTTCCGCGTCTTTGGGCTCCCAGTAGGCATTGGGTTGTCCGCATATGCGAAAGCGCACGGTAATCGGACGCGGCATATAGTAGGCCCTGTTTAGTGCTTCGATAAGTGGAAACATTATCGATGTATTTTCGAGCCATAATTTGTACTGCCGATGGGTTGGGGCAATGGCTTCCTCGAATTTAAGTTGAATTGCGAAATCCGGCGCTGGCTGTTTACTTGGGCGTAACGGTGACAGTGCGTTGTTGCGTAGCGTGGTCTTGATAAATTCCAGACCGCGCTCGGCCTTGGCAAAATCCTCTTCGCAAAATTCCGCGCGATCCTGGGGCAGTTCATTTTCTATGCGAAAATCTTCTAGATTTCCTGGATCGCGCCCATAGGTCAGACAAACCATGTCGTAAAAGCGTTGAATTTCCAGCGCATGCGGGTCGGCGTACGGTATTTCCATTTTATCCTGTATGGCGATCGTCCATTCAATCCGCCAGGCGTCGATAATGGCTTGCATACGCTGGATAGTACTGTGTGCCGGGGGTCCGGGAACAGGCGGCCAGTCTATGGACGGATTGCGGCGTCCGGTCGCCGGCGAGTAAATTAGACCGGTCTGTTGACTCAGAAATATTACCGCGGTCAGGTAATCGGCCTGGTCCTCTTCCCGTGCAAGCACGGGAATGCCTGCTTCGTCGATCAGCACATGGATCAACTCATGCAGCAGGGTAAACTCGACATTGGCGACGACAAACGGGGCAATGGCGTCGTTAAGCGGCAGCCGGCCGTTTTGCGCAGAGGCGGAATCCGGCCAGAATGCAGCACAGACGATAATCAGTACACGGATAAATTGTCTGGCCCTGGCTGACAATTTTCAGGCCAGATGGGTTTTAAAGAAACTGACCGTTCGTGACATCGCTGTTTTCGCCGCAGCTTCGTCATAATGCTCACCCCCCATGCGCGCGAAGGCATGGTCCTGTTCGGGGTAATCATACAGCGTACACAGTTTATTTCCATCAAGTCCCGTATGCATGGAGGCCTGGGCGGGTGGCGGCACAAATCCGTCCTTCCCGGCGATGTGCAGCATCAGTGGTTTTTTGATGTTTGACGCCTCGCCGATAAAGTCCGGAATATTCACCCCGTAAAACCCAACGGCAGCGTCCGCGTCCGTGCGGGTTGTCGAAAGATAGGCCAGTAACCCGCCCAGGCAAAATCCGACCGTGCCAGCTTTGCCATTGCAGCCTTTGATCTTGCGCAATACAGCGATTGTGGCGCCCACATCTTCGGCACCTGTGTCGCGGTTGAATTTACCGAACAGCGAAAACGCCTTGTCCCATTCGGCCTTGCTTTGATCGGTGATGTTGACGCCGGGTTCGATACGCCAGAAAAGATCAGGACATAACGCTACAAAACCTTCTGCCGCAAAGGCGTCCGTAATATCGCGCATTACCTGATTGACACCGAAAATTTCCTGTATCACGACAACCCCGGGGCCGGAACCCGATTGCGGCATGGAAAGATAGCCCATCATAGATCCATCTTTACACGGAATATTTATTTCTGTTCCGCTCATGTCTTTTCTCCCAGAATTCAAGCTAGCATGCTGTCCAGTTTTTCCTCTGATGGGGCAAACCAGTAGGAACCTGTCACAGCGCGGGTAAAATTTAACAGACGGTCATGCAGGCCGTCACCAGAAAGACCATACATGTTCTTCAGGATGGCGTCGAATCTGTGCTGATCACTTGCGAAGGCTAGAAAATAGAGTCCGTGCTGCTGCACCCCGCCATAAGGGAACGAGCGCCGGTAGATTTTCAATTCAACGCCGTTTTCGGAAACCTCGGCCCGCGAAACGTGGGCATCCATGGGTTTGACGCTACTATCAAGTTCAACGCTGTCAGGCTTGGTACGCCCGATTATGGCTTCTTGAGAGTGCACGGATAATTTATTAAACGCCGCAAGATCATGTACGAATTGCGCGCTAAAAACATAGGATCCGCCAACGGCTTCAGCACCTTCAGCAATGAGGGCGACATCATACATTTCGTCGTTGGCGGGATTGGCCGAGCCATCGATAAATCCGGTCAAATCCCGGTTTTCACGATAATTGAAGCCTGGCACCTCGAGCTTCAGTTCACATTGGGCATGGAGGGCGTTATGTATTTCGCGGGCGATATCGAAATTTGTGTCTGCCCTGGTCCCGTGCACCCAGACAAGCAGATCGCGCTGCGTTGCCGGTACAGTATGGCCCGAGGCGCCTGAAATTGACGTGAAGTCGTTCAGTTTTCCGCCGGAAAACCCGCGCAGCAATGTATTGCCAAAGGCGAACACTGTGTGTGTGTCCAGGCTGGTTGCCGTCACCGCCCGCGCAGCCTTGATCGCTGTCTTTAATTCCGGCGAGGCGGCACAGCGATATTCGAGCGCCAGATAGAACTGGTTGGCTTGAGCGAATATGCCGTTTTGAGGTGTTCCTGTCATCTTTTGCGGTGTTCCCGTCATCGCGGCCGAGTTTGCAGATTATTCTAACCTGCCGCTTTCCTGGGATCAATCGCGTCGGCCAGCATGCCGGGATCGGTAAGGGGCATGGAGCAGCTTGGACCGCGGCATATATAGGCTGTTGCCCGGTCGTCGCGCTGGGTTTTATTGCGGGCGGGATGATTTTTGGGCAGTTCGGTTCCCGGGGCGATCACCATGACACTACGATCCGGCACCGCCTGGGAATATACCGCCTGCAGCAGCTTTTGAGTGTGCTTGTCGGCACGGTCGCCCAGAATGATGATCTGTATGCCACGCTCGAGGAACTCGAAACTGTTCAGCAGAGAGGCGAGCGCAAGATAATTTTTGCGGGTCTCCCCGGCGAACGCGTCTATGACGGCCATGGAGCGCTGACGGTACGCCATGTCGCCGGTCAGATAGCCAAGCCGGGCCAGTACGCCGGCCATGATCCCGTTGCCGCTTGGGGTGGCGTTATCGGCGGCCTGGCGGGTGCGAACGATTAGGTCGGCCGCATCTTTTGGCGTATAGAAATAACCGCCATTTTCACTATCCCAGAAGCGTTCGTTGACTTCGTTGGTCCAGCGCGTGGCCCAGTCGAGATAGTCCGCAATGCCGGTCAACTCGTACAGGACAAGGCCCGCGCGGGCCATTTGCGCATAGTCATCGAGAATTTCTGCGCCGGCGGTTTTTCCGCCGCACCAGGAATGGCTGAGCCGTCCGTCCGGGCTGACCATTTTGTCAGTTATGAATTCAAACGCGCGCGCCGCCATTTCAAACCAGCTGGGACGGTCAAATACAGCCGCGGCGTTGGCCAACGCCGCTATCATCATACCGTTCCAGTCCGCCAGCACCTTGTCGTCCCGCGCAGGAGGTATGCGGCTTTCACGTACAGCAAGCAACTTGGCGCGCAGCAACGCCAGGCGACGCTCGTCGGCGTCCGACGCCAGTCCGAAATCTTTTAGTCTGTTTAGAATGTTGACGCTCTCCCAATTGCCGGTCGGCGTCACGTCATAATGTTGCTTGAAAAACTTGGCGTCCATACCGAGAATTTTGTCAATTTCGGATTCGTCCCAAACGTAATATTTGCCTTCGACGCCTTCGCTGTCTGCGTCCAGAGAGGCGGCGAAAGCGCCTTGCGGCGTGACCATTTCGCGTTGCACCCAGGCGACGGTTTCAAACAGCCGCCATGCATACATGGTGGAGTGGGTTCCCGGCCAGACCATGGTCAGAAGGTCGATGAATTGCGCATTATCATAAAGCATTTTCTCGAAATG
>JAUSQH010000053.1 GCA_030652895.1 Alphaproteobacteria bacterium | reverse complement strand
TTGTCGAAGCCAAACTGTATTTCCAGCTCCTTGATGAATTCCGGGTCAAGCCCCTGCGCGCCCCGGTATTTGCTGTTGGCGCTGGTATCGAAATTCTGCGCCCGCATGGCGCCCCCGGTCATTTCGCCGCTGCCCCCGGAAAACCTCGCTGTGGCGGAAACATCCGTGCCCTGAACCTGTGCGATAATGCGTTCCACCGGCCCGCCGGGCGCAAACTGCACCAGCAGGAAATTGATCAGCAGAATGCCGAACAAGGTCGGGATCATAAGCAATATGCGATAGCCGACATAGCGCGCCATCAGTTCGCCTTTCCGCTATCTATGCGCGCGGCTTTCGCCGCATCATGCCACCAGGTGTCGATAATTCCCGTATCATATTTTGGCGTCACTGCAGGGTGTCCGAAGCGATCCCAATAGGCTATGTTGTGTTCGCCCTTATACCATTGAGGTACCCAATAATGCCCGGCGCGGAGCACCCGGTCCAGCGCTCTGGTCGCGGCGGTCAATGATTTGCGGTCTCTTGCGGCTATAGCCGCCTCGATCAACGTATCCACGACAGGATCCTTGATTCCTGACAGGTTCCACCGGCCCCGTTGGTTTGCCGCCGCAGACGAAAAAAAACCACGCAGTTCAATTCCCGGCGTGTTGCTTTGAACATAACGCGATGTGGTGATATCGAAATCAAACGTCTCGACACGTGCTTCATACTGTGACGGATCGACAGTGCGCACCTTCGCATCGATCCCCAGCCGTTTCAGATTGCGGATATAGGGGCCGATGATGCGCTCGAACGAGGTTTCATAATTCAGGAATTCTATGCGGAGCTGATCTCCTCGGCCGTTCACGCGTTTGCCATCCCTGACGCGCCATCCCGCAGCGTCCAGCAACGCGCCAGCCTGTTTAAGTTCCTCGCGCAGATTGCCGCTGCCGTCGCTAATGGGGGGCGTATAGGCCGGGCCAAAAACACTTTCGGGCAATCTGTCGCGGTGTGGCTCCAGCAACGCAAGTTCCTCTACGCCCGGGGGACCTGAAGCCTGTAACTCGGAATTCTCAAAAAAGCTGTCCGTGCGTTCATACAGGCCGTAAAACAGGTTACGATTGGCCCATTCAAAATCGAACGCCAGATCAAGTGCGCGCCGCACCCGTATGTCGCTGAATTTATCACGCCGAAGATTGATGAAAAATCCCTGCACCCCGGACGGGTTTTTATCGGGCAAGGTCGCGCGCACCACACGCCCCTGATGCCGGGCGGGGAAATCATATTCCGTCGCCCAGGTTTTCGAGGTGAATTCCTCGCGCAGATCATAGGTGCCGGCCTTAAAGGCCTCAAACGCCACCGAGCGATCGCGAAAAAATTCATACCTCACGGTTGTGAAATTGAACCGCCCACGATTAACCGGCAGCTTCCATCCCCAATATTCCGGATTGCGGGCATAGGTGATGGAACGGCCAAGCTGCACATCCTTTACTGTATAGGGGCCACTGCCCAGCGGCGGCTCCACTGTCGTTGCAGTAAAATCATGCGCCGTATAATAGGCTTTGGAAAAAACCGGAAGTGCCGCCACAAGCATCGGCAGATCGCGGGTCTCCCTGCCTTCGAAACTAAAACGCACATGCAGATCGTCCAATGCCTCCGCCCCGGCTACATCACGCAGCGGCAGGCGGATAATTGGATGACCATCCTTTTGCAGGGTTTTAAAGCTGAACACCACATCGTCCGCTGTCACCCTTGTTCCATCGTGAAAGCGCGCCTGGGGACGGAGTGTGAAAGTAACCGAACTGCGATCCTCCGCAATCTCGGCGTCGCTGGCCAGCAGGCCATACATGGCGTCCGGCTCGTCCATGGCCCGCACCATCAGCGTATCAAACAGTAAATCCAGGCCGCCGACAGGCTGGCCTTTGAGAATAAACGGGTTAAGACTGTCAAACGAGGTCGCGTTTGCCACAAAACTGGAAAGTACTGTGGTCATATTGACATTGATCATGGACAATTGCCCGCCCACCGGTGCATCCGGGTTCACATAGTCGAAATGCGTGAAATTCTCCGCATATTTCAGATCGCCAAATGCGGACAGGCCGTGACGCGGTGCGGCGTGTGCGGGAAGGGTGAGGAATAAGAGCAGGACCGGGATAACTTTTTTCAGCGCCCCCCACCCCAGTCCTCCCCACGAGGGGGAGGGGGAAGAAGCCCAGAACCCGGTGGCAAAGCCCCTCCCCCTTGTGGGGAGGGCTGGGGTGGAATAATCTTCTAATCTATAAAAAAATCGCATCGGATCCACGGGTTAAGGGGCCGTTGCCCCCTTGTACCACCACAGATCGGGAAAACCGATATTATAGTCCGGCGTGGGGCGCGGGTAATCAATCACGTTCCAGTAGGCGATCCGGCTGACCGGCGAATGCCATTGCGGTACCAGGTAATGGCCCCACAGCAGCACCCGGTCGAGTGCACGGCTCGCGGCGATCAGCGCTGCGCGATCTTCCGCAAAGATAATCTTGTCAATCAGCGCATCCACAACCGGGCTATTGACCCCCGCCAAATTGCGGCTGCCCGGGCGGTCCGCCGCAGCAGAGCTCCAATATTCGCGCTGTTCATTGCCAGGCGAAAGCGAATTCGCAATGCCACCAATAACAATGTCAAAATCATAGGCGTCGGTGCGGTTTTGATATTGCGCCGTGTCAACCATGCGGATCGACGCCTTGATGCCCAGCCGCTCCAGGCTGCGCACATAGGGCGAGACGATGCGCTCGAAATTCGGCTGATCCAGCAAAAACTCGACCTGCATTTTTTCGCCGCTGGTTGTGTTGGTCAACCCCCCGTTTTTGACCTGCCATCCGGCTTCAGCCAGCAGGCGTTGGGCCTCACGCAGATTGTCGCGGTTATTTCCGCTGCCATCGGTCGAGGGGGGCTTGTATATGCTGGTGAACACTTCTGGTGGCAGTTGCGCACGAAACGGTTCCAGCAGCGCCAGTTCCGCCGCGTCGGGAAGCGCGCTGGCGGCCAGTTCGGAATTCTGAAAATAGCTGCTGCTGCGGGCATACTGTCCATAGAATAAATTTTTGTTGGCCCATTCAAAATCGAACGCGTAATTGAACGCCAGTCGCACACGGGGGTCGGAAAATTTACTTTTCCTGATATTAAACAAAAAACCCTGCATGGGCTCCGCATTGCGGGTTTCCAGTTCGGCGAGAGTGACCTTGCCCTGTTTA
Source organism: Alphaproteobacteria bacterium (assembly GCA_030652895.1). Classification (GTDB taxonomy): domain Bacteria; phylum Pseudomonadota; class Alphaproteobacteria; order UBA11222; family UBA11222; genus UBA11222. Next base: position 7,361 of record JAUSQH010000053.1, on the reverse strand, counting down.
GCGGCGGGAAAATCGTAGGCTGTGGCCCAGTTCTTGGCGCTGGTTTCATTACGCATGTCAAAATTATTGGCCTTGAATGCCTCCAGCGCCACCGTATCGTCGCGATAATATTCAAACACGATCTGATCGAAATTATGCGCGCCCACATTCACGGCCAGGTCTTTGCCCCAATAGTCCTTCACCCGCTCCAGAGTAATGCTGCGGTTCGCGTCAACCTTGCCGATGCGATAGGGGCCACTGCCCAGGGGTGGTTCCAGTGTGGTCGCCTCGAAGTCGCGGCCTTTCCAGTAGTGCGCGGGCAGGATGGGCAACTGGCCCATGATCAGGGGTAATTCGCGATTGCCGGCGGTATCAAATTCAAAACGCACCCCGTGCGCGCCGGCCTTGGTGACGCTTTTTACATTGGCGTAATAGAAGCGGTATACGGGTGCGCCTTTTTCACGCAGAATGTTGAAGCTGAACACCACGTCTTCGGGCGTAACCGGTTTGCCGTCATGCCAGCGTGCTTCGGGCCGCAGCGTGAATTCGACCCAGGAAAAATCCTCGGCGGCCTCAACCGATTTCGCCAGCAGGCCATATTCCGCACCCGCTTCGTCATATGAACCAGTCAGCAGCCGGTCATAAATCATACTGCTGCCGGTGGCCGCGTCCCCCTTCAGGATAAAGGGGTTCAGGCTGTCAAAGCCGCCAACGGCCGACAGACGCAGGGTTCCGCCCCTGGGAGCCTCCGGATTGACATAATCAAAGCGCTTGAAGTCTGGCGGATATTTCAGATCGCCGAAGAGTGACCAGCCGTGCGACGTGCCGCTCTCGTCTGCACGGGCGGCGCCGGATGAGATCAGCAACAGCGCAATCAAACATCCGGTGAGTATTCGCATGGGGCTGGCGTTTATAATGCGGTGCTCCGGTTATTCCTTGGGCAGCGGCGGCGCGCCCGGGCTGCTTTCACGCAAATACAGAATGACATCCGCGCGATCCGTCGGCTTTTTCAAGCCCGCGAAGGCCATTTTATTGCCTGGAATAGCTTGCTTGGGATTGGCCAGATAGAGACTGAGGCGTTCATCCGTCCACTCTCCGCCAAATTCGACCACCGCAGAAGAATAGGAAAACCCGTCAACCGAGGCGACCTTGCGGCCAACCACGCCGTGCAGATTGGGGCCGATCTTGTTGCCTGCCGCGGCGTCTACCGAATGGCAGGCGGCGCACTTCTTAAAGACTTTCGCCCCGTCTTCCGCATTTCCTGCGGCCAGAGCCGCCGCCAGGCTTATTTCCTCTGCTTCCGGAGCTTCCGCTTCTGACGATGCGGTGGAGTCGCCCCCGGCTTCGGCGTCCGCATGTTCGGAGCCGTGTGATTCGGGCCCTGGAAACAGTTCCTCGCTGACTATATTGACGGCGAACAGCAGCAGGAAAGTACCCAAAACCGCGCCGATGATCTTGTTAATTGTAAACGAATCCATGAGCTTCCGCCTAGCTGGTAATGACGCGCGGACATTAGCCGCTATCGTCTACAGGGCGCAAGACGTATAAGGAAACTTTATTACCCCGCTTGGGAAGCTAATCCGGTGCACGCTACTAGTAATCCGATCATAATTATCCCCGCCCGCATGGGGGCGACCCGGCTGCCCGACAAACCGATGGCGGATATTAACGGGCAACCGATGATCGTGCATGTGTGGCGCCGGGCGATGGAAGCGCAGGCGGGACGGGTGCTGGTCGCGGCGGGTGAACAGGTGATCGTTGACGTAATCCTTGCTGCGGGCGGTGAGGCCGTGCTGACCGATCCAGGTCTCACCACCGGCTCTGACCGGATCGCCGAGGCGTTAAGGCAGCTTGATCCGCGCCAGGACCATGATTTTGTGATCAACCTTCAGGGGGATTTGCCGACGCTTCCGCCCGAGGATATTCGCACGGTGTTGCTGCCGATGTCCGACCCGGCGGTTGATATTGCGACCCTGGTGACCCAAATTACGCGCCCCGAAGAAATCAATGACCCCAATGTGGTCAAAGCCGTCATTTCCTTTCCAGTCAAACAAAGCGGTCCGGTGCGCATCGGCAGGGCGTTATATTTCAGCCGCGCCGCAATTCCTTATGGCGAAGGGCCGCACTATCATCATATTGGTATCTATGTGTATCGGCGTTCCGCGCTGGAGCGCTTTGTTACTCTGCCGCCGTCGGCGCTGGAAAAGCGCGAACGGCTGGAACAGTTGCGTGCGCTGGAGGCTGGGATGAAGATCGCAGCGGCTTATGTGGACAGTGTGCCGCTGGGTGTGGATACTCCGGCCGATCTTGAACGCGCCCGTCAAATTTTAGGTAAATCCGTATGACCAATAAAAGCTCGTCTGCAAGCATAGCCAACATCATCGCCTTTCAGGGAGAACCCGGAAACAATTCGCAAATGGCCTGCCATGAAGCCTTTCCCGGCATGGAGCCCCTGGCTTGCCCAACCTTTGAAGAAGCCTTTGCCGCTGTCGAAGAAGGCCGCGCGCGCCTTGGCATGATCCCGGTGGAAAATTCCGTGTCCGGCAGGGTGGCCGATATTCACCATCTGCTGCCGGAATCTGGCCTCTATATCAATGGCGAGCATTTTTTTCGGGTGCATCATCAGTTGCTGGCGATAAAGGGGGCGACGCTGGCGGGCCTCAAAACGGTGCGCAGCCAGTTACCCGCACTCGGCCAGTGCCGCAAACTGATCAAGGAACTGAAGCTGACGCAAATTTCCGCTGCCGACACAGCGGGATCGGCGCGTCAGGTTCGCGACGCGGGCGATCCAACAGCAGCAGCGCTGGCCCCCGCGCTGGCGGCGGAAATTTACGGCCTGGATATTCTGCGCGCCAATGTGGAAGATATGGATCATAACACGACGCGCTTCCTGATCATGTCGAAGGAACCGCAGGAACCAGCGCCAGACAACGCCCCTCTGATCACCAGCTTTGTGTTTCAGGTGCGCAATGTGCCCGCCGCGCTGTACAAGGCCATGGGCGGTTTCGCCACCAATGGGGTCAATATGACCAAGCTGGAAAGTTATCAGCTGGACGGTTCATTCAACGCCACGCAATTTTATGCGGACGTGGATGGCCACCCGGCCCAACGCGGGCTGCGCCTGGCATTCGAGGAACTGGAGTTTTTCTCGTCACACATAAAAATTCTGGGCGTTTACCCAGCGCATAAATTCCGCCAAGCGCAGAAGTGAGATCAGGTTTCGCAGAAGGACTACTTTTCCGGATCGGATGATTTTCGGGGCTTGGCGGTTTTTTTCGCCGCCCCCTGCTTTGCCTCAAGCGCCGCGATGCGGGCTTCGAGACGCAGATTTTCCTGCCGCGCTTCGGCGGCCATGGCCCGCACCGCGTCAAATTCTTCGCGTGGAACAAGGTTCATGCTTTCCAGCCAGCGTTCCAGCCGCTGCCGCAACAGCATATCGATTTCGCCTCTCACGCCCTGTGCTGCGCCTGCGGCGTTCAGCATCATTTTGGCAAGATCATCCAGAAAGCGGTTTTCGGTTTGCATGCGGGGCCTCGTAGCGGCATATGGTGGGGGCAACTATTCCTGCTGATATAATAGCACAAATTGAACCGGCGGACATGATGTTAGAATTTCCTGTTATTGATCCGATTGCGGTCCAGATCGGGCCTTTTGCCATTCGCTGGTATGCGCTGGCTTATCTCGGTGGGATTTTACTGGGCTGGGCCTATGCGGACCGGCTGGTGCGCAAAACAGCGCTGTGGCCGCAGGGCAAGGCCCCGGGAACGCCGGATCAGATCAGTGATTTTATCACCTGGGTGACATTGGGCATCATTCTGGGTGGGCGCCTTGGCTATGTGCTGTTTTATAATCCCGGATATTATCTGTTTCATCCGATCGAAACTCTGTATGTCTGGCAGGGCGGCATGTCGTTTCATGGCGGGCTGATCGGGGTTGCGCTGGCGATACTGATATTTACGCGGCGCAATAGTATTTCGCTGGGCAGTTTCGCCGATCTGGTGGCAAGCGTCGTGCCCATCGGCCTGCTGTTTGGGCGTCTTGCCAATTTCATCAACAGCGAATTGTGGGGCCGGGTCACCACTGCCCCTGTCGGCATGATTTTTCCCAACGGTGGGCCGCTGCCGCGTCATCCAAGTCAATTGTATGAGGCGGGGCTGGAAGGTCTGGCATTGCTGCTGTTGTTGTTTGTGGTTGGGCAATATACCAGGGCGCTGACGCGGCCCTGGCTTATTACCGGGCTGTTTGGCGTTGGCTATGGGGCGGCGCGCATTTTTGTTGAGATGTTCCGGGAGCCGGATGCGCAAATCGGGTTTCTGATGGGAGGCGTTACCATGGGCATGGCGCTGTCGCTGCCGCTGGTTCTGGGGGGGGCGGGTCTGATCGTCATGGCGTTGCGCAAACCTGTGGCATGAACGAACTGCTGCAACATATACAGGCCATGATCCGTACGCAGGGCCCGATATCGCTTGCCACATATATGGGGCTGGCGCTGGGGCATCCAAAACACGGTTATTATCAAAGCCGCGACCCGTTCGGCGCAGCGGGGGATTTTATTACCGCACCGGAGATCAGCCAGATGTTCGGCGAATTAATTGGCCTATGGTGCGTGCAACGCTGGCACGATATGGGCAGCCCGCGTGCATTCATGCTGTGCGAGCTGGGGCCGGGGCGCGGGACATTGATGGTCGATGCGTTGCGCGCCGCGCGCATTGCGCCGGATTTTGTGAACGCTGCGCAGCTGCATCTGGTGGAAACCAGCCGTGCACTTCGTGAGTGTCAGCAGGCGTCGATCCGGCGCATTATCACCTGGCATGACACAGTGGCGGACCTGCCCGCTCTGCCTGCGCTGATCATTGCCAATGAATTTTTTGACGCACTGCCCATCCGGCAATTTCAACGCACCAGTAACGGCTGGCACGAACGCATGGTGACAGTTGATCCGGTAACGGAGCAGTTATGCTTTGCCCTGTCGCCGGTTCCGGTGCGCGAAGATCAAATACCCTCTGCGGCAATACGCGCGGCGCCTGAAGGCGCCATTGCCGAAACCTGTCCGGCGGGACAGGGTATTGCCGCAAGTTTGGGGGCGCATCTTGCCGCGCATGGGGGGGCGGCGCTGATCATTGATTACGGGCCGGCGATGAGCGCGCCCGGCGACAGTTTTCAGGCGGTGCGCGGGCATGGCTATTGCGATCCCCTGCAAAATCCCGGGTTTGCGGATTTGACGGCCCATGTGGACTTTCAATGTCTTGCGCAAGCAGGGCGCGATGGCGGGTGTCACACCGACGGACCGCTATCGCAGGGTCAGTTTCTTTTGCAGTTGGGGCTTGGCGCTCGGGCCGGGCGGCTGTCGCAAAATGCGCCGCCCGATGAACAAGAGGCGGTCACGTCTGCATTTCACAGGTTGACCGCACCCCACGAGATGGGCAAGCTGTTCAAGGTGATGGCTCTGCGCCATCCGGACCTTTCTCTATCACCTGGATTTGAGGTCTAAATAATGAGCCGGGAAATTCCGTACATCACCGCAGATTGTCTTTCCACAGATGATTTTATACGCCACGGGTTTTTTACCCGGCAGGGGGGCGTGTCGTCCGGCATTTATGCATCACTGAATTGTGGGTTGGGGTCAGATGATGCGCCCGGTAATGTGCAGAATAATCGGGACAGGGCCGCAGCGGCACTGGGGGTCGCCAGCCTTGCTGGTGTGCATCAGGTGCACGGGCGCGCCGTGCATGTTATTAAAACGCCGCAGGATGCAGCGCTTCGTCCGCAGGCGGATGGGCTGGTGACGGGGCTGGCCGGGATTGGGCTTTGTGTTCTTAGCGCCGATTGCGCGCCCATTCTGTTCGCCGACCCAAAGGCAAAAATAATCGGCGCGGCCCATGCAGGATGGAAAGGTGCGTTGCACGGAATCGTCGATGCGGTGGTTGACGCCATGGTGCGGCAGGGCGCAAAACGCAAGTCCATCATTGCCGCCATCGGCCCCTGTATTTCACAGGCCGCATATGAAGTAGGGGCGGATTTTGAGGAAAACTTCCTGGCCGGGGACCCGTCAGCCGATATATTTTTTGCAAAATCAGCCTCCCCCGGTAAACGCCAGTTCGCGCTGGCCCCTTATGTGGTTGCCAGGCTGGTGGACACGGGTATTGGTGCAGTAAGAAACCTTGATCTGTGCACGTATCATGATGAATCGCGGTTTTTCAGCTATCGCCGCACTACCCACCGTGGCGAAACGGATTATGGCCGCGGCATATCCGTGATTGCGCTGACCGGGTGAATATAGTGTTGCGTCTGCTGTTGTTTTCCACATTGCTAATGCTTGCAGCGTGCAATGCGGATCGTCAACCGCCGCTGCCTTATGCAGTTATGCCGAGAGACTCAAGCCTCTTGAATGTCATCGTCAATCAGGCAGGGGTGGAGGTGACGCCACCTGACGGCGTCTCCGGGGAAATCGGTGTGCCGTTGACCCGCGCGCTCGTGGATGCGCTACAGGAACAGGATATTCCTGCTGTAACGGGGCAGACGCTGGTGGGCGCGCACAGCATCACGGGCGCCGCGCGGCTGGAAACTGGCGCTATTATTGTGGATTGGGTGCTGTACGATCCTGATGGGGCTGAACTGGACCAGATTGAGGTGCGTGATGGCCTGCCTCCTAATGCGGCGCCGGACAAACCGCTTTCAGCAACGGTGATCCAGGCGCTGACGGCTCAGGCGCTGGCCAGCCTTGTGCCGCATTTTCCGGTGGCTGGTGGCCCGCAGGGCGGTAATCTGCGGGTTTATGTGCCAGATATTGTCAATGTATCCGGCGATGGCGGCAGATCCCTGCCGATTGCCCTGCGTAACGCCCTGCGGGCTGCGGGGATGAGTGTGGCGGAGCAGGCCGATCCCGAGGCCATCCGCATCGAGGGGCAGGTGCTGGTAAGTGAGCTGGACGCAGCCAGTCAGTTGGTCAAACTGTCATGGCGGGTGCTGGCGGCGGATGGAACCGAAATTGGCTATATAAATCAAAGCAATCCCGTAGCCCATGGGCGGCTGGACGGCAGTTGGGCCGAGATTGCCTATGGCGCGGCGGCGGGGGCGGCGGATGGTATTATTCCCCTATTGCAGGACTATCAGGCCCGCGCGCGCCTTGAAGTACAGCATTAGACAGCGTTCATTTGCAAATTTATTGCTGTCTTGTTACAAGGCGCAGATCAATCAGAATTTAAGGGCGCACCCATGAAGCTGCTAGCGGGCAACAGCAATTTTCCCCTTGCTGAGGCGATCGGCGCCCATCTTAATCTGCCCTTGACGAAAGCCAGCGTCCGGCGTTTCGCCGACATGGAAATCTATGTGGAAATTCAGGATAATGTCCGTGGCGAGGATGTTTTCGTGATTCAGTCCAC
>JAUSQH010000042.1 GCA_030652895.1 Alphaproteobacteria bacterium | reverse complement strand
TATTTCTGGTTTGTCGGAAGGGCCGACGACCTTATCAAATCGGCCGGGCATTTTATCGGACCGTTCGAGGTTGAAAGCGCATTGACCGAACATCCCGCTGTCGCCGAGGCCGCGGTTATCGGTCTGCCCGACGCCGTCGCGGGTGAAGTGGTGAAAGCGTTTGTAGCGCTCAAATCCGGCGCGGAACCAGATGAGGAGACCAGGAAGGAGATACTCGGGTTTGCGCGCAAACGCCTCGGGCCCGCCATCGCGCCAAAACTTCTCGACTTTACCGATAATCTTCCAAAGACGCGCAGCGGCAAAATCATGCGCCGCCTTCTCAAGGCGCGCGAGCTTGGCTTGCCAGAGGGCGACACCTCTACACTGGAGGCCGCGCCATGACCGCAAAGACCGAGCCGAAATTCCGGCTCACCCATGAGGAACTGATTGAGTTCTACCGGCAGATGCTGCGCATCCGGCGTTTCGAGGAGAAATGCGCCGAACTGTACCAGGCGGAGAAAATTCGCGGCTTCCTTCATTTGGCAATTGGCGAGGAAGCCATCGCCACCGCCGTCATGCGGGTGCTGCGGCCGGACGATGCGATTGTCGCCACCTATCGCGAACATGGCCATGCGCTGGTGCGAGGCGTTCCGATGCACGTCATCATGGCGGAAATGTTTGGCAAGGCGTCGGGCTGTAGCGGCGGGCGCGGCGGCTCCATGCACCTGTTCGACAAGGCCACGCGGTTTTATGGCGGTAACGCCATTGTCGGTGGCGGCCTGCCGCTTGCGGTGGGCGCGGCGCTTGCCGACAAAATGCAGGGGCGTGACGGCGTTGCGGTTTGCTTCTTTGGCGAGGGTGCGGTGGCGGAGGGCGAATTCCACGAAAGCCTTAACCTGGCAGCGCTTTGGAAGTTGCCGGTGCTGTTCGTTTGCGAGAATAATCTTTACGCGATGGGAACCCGGCTCGATCTTTCTGAGTCGCAGCCGGACATTCACGTCAAGGCGCAAGGTTACAATATACCATCGGAAGCCATCGATGGGATGGATGTCGTGGCGCTCGCCGCCGCCGCCCATCGCGCCGTCGCGGCCATTCGCAATGGAGATGGCCCGTATTTCCTCGAATGCCGGACCTATCGCTTCCGCGCCCATTCCATGTTCGATCCGCAACTGTACCGTGACAAAGCCGAGGTCGAGGCCTGGAAAGCTAAAGATCCGCTGCTGCGGTTTCGTACCTGGCTGCACGATGCGCATCTCGTCCACGATGAAGCCTTGGAGGTTGTGGAGCAGGCGATTGATGCCGAGATAGAGGACGCCGTGCGTTTTGCCGAGGAAGCGCCCTGGGAGCCGGTCGAGACATTGACGGAGCATGTTTACGGAACAGCCCCGCAGAAACTGGCCGCGGTGTCGGTGGACAGCACCCCCGCGCAAGCGCTTACCTATCGTGACGCGGTGCGCGAGGGGTTGCGGGCGGCGTTCCTGCGCGACCCGCGCGTTTTCATGATGGGCGAAGATATTGGCAATTATGGCGGATGTTATGCCGTCTCGAAAGGGATGCTGGCGGAGTTCGGTCCCGACCGGATACGTGACACGCCGCTGTCCGAATCCGGTTTTGTCGGCGCAGGCGTCGGCGCTGCGTTGTCCGGCATGCTTCCCATTGTCGAGGTTATGACGGTCAATTTTTTCCTGCTGGCGCTGGATCAGATCGTCAACACTGCTGCCACTATCCGGCATATGTCCGGCGGCCAGTTTGGCGTTCCCCTGGTCGTGCGCATGGCGACGGGCGCTGGCCGTCAGCTCGCAGCACAGCATTCGCACAGTTTGGAAGGTTGGTTCGCCCATATTCCAGGCCTCAAGGTGCTCGCCCCCGCGACGCACGAAGATGCTTACGGGATGCTCCTCTCGGCGCTGGAAGATCCGGATCCCGTGCTTATTTTTGAGCATGTGATGCTGTACAATGTAACAGGTGAGCTTCCGGCCAACCCCGGCCCGGTCGATATTTCGAAAGCCGCCATCCGCCGCCCGGGCAGCGATATAACGCTGATTACTTATGGCGGCTCGCTTCCCAAAACACTGGCGGCGGCGGACGAACTG
>JAUSQH010000040.1 GCA_030652895.1 Alphaproteobacteria bacterium | reverse complement strand
AGGACAACGAAATTTCCTGGTTCAAGTGGACGGAGATTGATCCGCGCGACCTTGCTTTCTATGAATTTGTAAAGGGACTTTCGCGTCTGCGCGAACGTTTGCCACTGCTGCGGTCCGCACATTACCTGCACGGCGAGATGGCCGGTGAAACCGGTCTCAAAAATGTCACGTGGTTTCGCACGGATGGCGCAGAGATGGCAGAGGCCGACTGGCACCATCATGAGATGGCTACTCTCGGCATGATGCTTACTTCGGCTACCGGGCAAGTCCTTGTACTGTGCAACGGGCATTTCGAAGACGTCTCACACGTGATGCCGGACTTTGGGGAAAGCACCCAATGGAAATTGCTCGCGGATACGTTTCGAGGTGTCACTGAACCAGACGAGCCGGCGATAGGCGGCGGAAGGTCTGTTATTATTCCAGCCCGCTCGGCCCTTCTATTCCAGCACGGAGACCCGTGATGACCGCATTCACATTCCGCAAACAGTGGGGTGCCGAACTTCTGGATAACGGTGCGAACTTCCGGATCTGGGCCCCTGCCGCGGAAGGAGTTTGGCTGCGGGATGATAAAGGCGCTCTTCATAAAATGACATGCGACGACGCGGGGTGGTTTTCGCTGCACACGGATGCAATACCCGTTGATGGCGGCTATTGTTTTCAACTGGCTGATGGAACGCGTGTGCCGGATCCGGCGTCAAGGGCCCAAATCAGTGAGGTGCACGGCCAGAGCCGCCTCGTCGATCCGCGCAGGTTCGAATGGCGATATGGTGAGTGGCGGGGCCGCGCCTGGGAAGAGGCGGTTGTCTATGAACTCCATACAGGCGCATTTTCCGACAGCGGAGATTTTGAAGGCGTCCGGGCGCATCTGGCGCATCTTCGCGATCTGGGAATTACGGCGGTGGAACTCATGCCCGTCGCGCAGTTCGCCGGAAACCGGGGTTGGGGATATGACGGGGTCCTGCTATATGCGCCCCATAGCGCTTATGGCGGACCGGATGCGCTAAAACGTCTGGTCGATGAAGCCCACGGACTGGGATTGATGGTGCTTCTCGATGTCGTCTATAATCATTTCGGTCCCGACGGGAACTATTTGTCGCTTTATGCGTCCGAATTTTTCGATCGGTCCCGAATGACCCCATGGGGTCCGGCAATTGCCTTCGACCGCCCCCCGGTACGGACATATTTCGTCGAGAACGCCCTCTATTGGCTGGAGGAATTCCGGTTCGATGGTCTGCGGCTGGACGCCATAGACCAAATTGACGATCAGTCGGAAGAACCGATCCTGGAAGAGATCGCGGCTTCGATACGTACACAGATTAAAAATCGGCACATCCATCTGACGACAGAAGACAGCCGAAATATTGTCTCACTTCATCCGTATACGGCAAATGGCCACCCTACCCGGTACACCGCAGAATGGAATGACGACTGGCACCATGCCGCCCATGTTCTGGTGACAGGCGAACAAGACGGGTATTATGCAGATTACAAGGAAGGCCCTGCGATCCTGCTTGCCCGCACGCTTGCCGAGGGATTCAGCTATCAGGGTGAATATTCCACACACCTCAAACGCCCGAGAGGAGAGCCCAGCACAGATCAACCCCCCGGCGCCTTCATTGACTTTCTTCAAAACCACGATCAGACCGGAAACCGGGCGATGGGCGAACGGTTGACAACGCTTGCCGATCCACGACGTATCGAAGCGATGCTCTCCATTCTGTTGCTTGCGCCGCATATCCCGCTTCTGTTTATGGGCGAGGAATGGGGCGAGACGCGCCCGTTTCTCTTCTTTACCGATTTTCACGGTGAATTGGCCGATGCGGTGCGCGAGGGGCGCCGGAAGGAATTTGCCGATTGGCCTGCGTTCGCCGATCCGGATATGCGGACCCTTATTCCCGATCCCAATGCCCTTTCGACGTTTAACGCCAGCAAAATCGATTGGAGAAAGCGTACATCGCCGGATGGAAGCAGGCGCTTATCCTTCATGCGGAACCTTCTTCATGTGCGTCAGACCTGTATCACCCCACTTCTTGCAGGTTCAGGAAGCGGAAAGGTAGCCGTGCAGGATGATACAAATTTTCACATCATTTGGCCTTTGGCCTCGCGCAAGCATCTGCATTTGCATGCAAATCTGTCAGATTCCATGGCGCCCGCAAGTCCGCCGCAGGGATCGCTGCGTCTTCTTCATACCTATCCCGAAACAGCTGCAACTGCATTCGCCGAAGGCCAGTTACCGCCGTGGGGTCTGGTGTGGCACCACGAGCTCCCTGGCGGAGAATAACTGTTATGCCTCCATCCAGACTCGACCGTCTTGCCAAGGCCTATGGTGTGGCGATCAACTATCGTGAACAGTCTGGCCGGGTGCGCCATATGCCCGATACAACAAAGCGCTGGGCCCTGGCGGCATTAGGCGTAGACAGCCAGAAAGGCGACCTCGCGCAACTTCTTGCAGATGCACCGCATCCCTCCAGCACTCCGGCTGCACCAGCCGCTCTTTGCGCGTTCGCGCCGGACTGGCTTAAAAAGGGGCGGGCCTGGGGAATTTCCTGTCAGCTATATGCGCTGCGGTCTGCCCGCAATTGGGGCATTGGCGATCTCGAGGATCTGGCCCGTCTTGGGGAAATCGTGGCCGGGGCGGGTGGCGATTTCGTTGGCATTGGCCCGCTTCATGCCTTGTTTCTTTCGGATCCTGGTCTTATCAGTCCGTACGCCCCATCGACCCGGGAATTTCTCAATCCGCTCTATATTGCTCCGGATTGCCTGCCTGGCGGCGCGAAATATGCACGCCAGCATGAAGCCGGGCTGGCCGCTCTCCGCACAAAGAAACTTGTCGATTACGTTGCCGTTGCGCGTACGAAATTTTCCGTTTTGCACAAAATATTCGAGGATTTTGAGGCGAGTAAATCGCGTAACGGCATTTCCCGCAGGGCAGACTTCGAGCAATATATCCTGAACGGCGGCACGGCCCTGAAACATTATTGTCTGTTCGAGGCTCTGACGGAACATTTCCGGAAACGCCGTACCGGAACCTCATGGCGAAAATGGCCGGCGGAATATCAAGTTCCGGAATCTCCGGAATGCGCCCGGTTCGCCGTGCAGGCCGCACCGCGTTTGCGTTATTATGCCTGGCTGCAATTTATTGCAGATGAACAATTAAAGTCGGCGCAGGCGCGCGCGCGCGCGGCAGGAATGCGGATCGGACTTTATCTCGATATTGCGGTCGGCGTCTCGCCAGACGGCGAAACCGCCTGGACCGCGGGCGACGCCCTTGTGGCGGATGCACGCCTTGGCAGCCCCCCGGATCCCTTTAATGCTGAAGGGCAGAACTGGGGTCTCGTGCCACTTTCTCCACAGCAATTACGCGAGACGCAAGGCGGTGCTTTCCGTGCCGTGCTTTCCAGCTCTATGCGTCATGCGGGCGCCATACGAATTGACCATGCGTTGGGGCTCTGGCGGCAATTCTGGATTCCGAACAAGCGCAAAGTCCGCGCTGGCACATATGTCCGCTATCCATTCGACACGCTGACGAAAGCGGTTGTTGAGAAATCCCGAGCGTTTGGCGCGCTTGTCATCGGGGAGGATTTGGGCACTGTCCCGCGCGGGTTCAGCGAAGCCTTGAACGCGGCCGGCATATTTTCTTACCGCGTCCTCTATTTTGAACGTGGGAAAAAAGGCGCGTTCCTTGCGCCCGCGGATTATCCACCGCATGCGCTCGCATGTATCTCGACGCATGATCTTGCGACCCTGGCGGGCTGGTGGGAGGGCGCTGACATTGATCTACGGACAAAACATGGGCGAACCCCGGCCTCTGCGGTAAGACACCAGCATCAGGAGCGCCATGACGAAAAACAGGCATTGGTAAAGGCTCTCGGAAAGGAAAGTCTACTACCTCCGAATGGGAATGCGTGGCGGCTGGACCGCCCGATGGCGCCCGATATGCTCGTCGCGGTCCACCGCTATCTGGCCCGCACCCGGAGCGTGTTGTGCGCGGTTCAGCTTGAAGATGCGTTGGGCATGCGCGCGCAGGCCAATCTGCCGGGGACGGTGAACGAATATCCCAACTGGCGGCTGCGCGTACCGGTGCCGCTGGAAAAACTCGCCAAACACAGTATGTTCCGCGCGGTGACAAGCGCAATGAATGAAGAAGGCAGGGCACGCTGATGCAGCCGCCGCCAGAAATTCGCGCCACCTACCGGATTCAACTGCGGGAAGGTGTTGACTTTGCCGGCGTCGAACAGCATCTCGCCTATCTTGCAGCGCTGGGCGTAAGCCATCTCTATCTTTCGCCGATTTTTGCCGCGACACCCGGCTCGACGCACGGTTATGACGCCATCGACTTCAATATGATTGAACCGGCACTTGGCGGACGTGCCGGATTTGAACGTCTGTCACACGCCGCGCAGCATGTGGGGCTGGGCATTCTTCTCGATTTTGTGCCCAACCATATGGCTACGGCGTACGAAAATGCCTGGTGGCGGGAAGTGCTGGAATGGGGCAGCGTGGCGCCCGCGGCGGCGTTGTTCGACATAGATTGGTCAGCGCGGCAGTTACTGCTTCCAGTCCTTGGCGAGTCTTTCGAAGATGCGCTGACGAACAAGCGTTTTGGCCTGGAATGGGCGGACGGCCGTTTGCGCGCCGTCTATGCCGGTGCGGTGCGTATTCCACTGGCGGCGCACAGTTACGAAAATCTTTTGCGCCTTAGCGGCCACGATGCGCTTGTCGCGCTCGCGCCACGCTTTGCAAAGACCACGCCGCAGAGTTGGGAAAGCGACCGGGCGGCACTTGTACGGTCATGCGAAACCGATAGTGTGCGCACGGTGCTGGCCGAAACGCTGCACAGGACAGTGCAGGATTTGGGCGCCGTGCGTTCTCTCCTAAAGGGGCAAATCTGGCGTCTCGACGATTGGCGCGCCGGGCGGCATGCTTTGACCTATCGGCGTTTTTTCGAAATAGCCGGGCTTATTGGCGTCAAGGTGGAATCTGAAAAGGTCTTCGCCAGGGTTCATCATACGGTTCTGGATCTGGCCGGCAACGGGCTGATTCATGGCCTTCGCATTGATCATATAGATGGATTGAGCGACCCGGCGGCTTATCTAGCGCGCCTGCATGGCGCCTTGCCGCCGTCCTTTCCGGTATATGTGGAAAAGATTTTGGGACAGGGCGAAGAGCTCCGGCGCGACTGGCCCGTTGCGGGCACGACCGGCTACGAATTCATCGGAAATATCGCAGATGTAATGCTTGATCCGCGTGGCGAGGCCCCTCTCACCGCCACCTATCAAGATTTCACCGCATGGAAGGAACCCTATCCGGATGCCGTGCTCCGCGCGAAAAAGGAAATCTTCACGTATAATCTGGCGAGCGAGTTGACTTATCTGGAGACGTCGGCCGCCAAAATTTCCAGCGCACCGCCTGCCGCACATATCCAGGACGCCATCGTTGCGATCGCGACCGAACTTCCTGTTTATCGCACCTATGTTTCAGACCAAGGGACGGTCGCAGAGGACCGCGCGATTATTCAAAACGCCGCCGAAGACGCTATGCGCCGGGGATCGGCTCCCGCCCAGACCATTGCGGCAATCGCGGATGTTCTATGTAATCCGCACGGCGCCGCGGCCCATGCGTTTACCACCCGGTTTCAACAGACGACCGGCGCACTGATGGCCAAGGCAGTCGAGGATACGCTATTTTACCGCTACAACCGCCTGATTGCACTTAATGAGGTCGGTGGAGAACCAGAACGATTCGGAGCGGCCTCCCCAGAGGTGTTTCATGCAGCTATGCAACAGCGGTTGGAGACCCAGCGCACCGGCCTCCTCGCCACCGCGACCCATGACACCAAGCGCGGCGAGGATGCACGGGCGCGGCTTTACGTGTTGAGCGCCTGTGCGGACGACTGGGACGCCGCCGTGGCGCGGTGGCGTAGCGTCAACGAAACCTTGCGGATAAAAGACGAGAGCCTTCCCATGCCGTCGCGTAACGACGAATATCTTTTCTACCAGGCGCTTGTTGGCGCATGGCCGTTGGGAACGGAAAATGGTGTGGACGCGCTAACCGGCCTGGCGGAACGAATGACGCAGTTTATGCAAAAGGCCGCGCGTGAGGCGAAATCGATGACTAGTTGGCTGACCGCCAACCCCGCTTATGAAGCAGCTCTTGACGCCTTCGTGCGCAACAGTCTGGATCCGCACCAAAGCCCCGGGTTTCTCAAGGATGTGGCGGCATTTTGTCAGAGCGTCGCGGTGGCAGGTGCAAGTAACAGCATTTCCCAATTAGTATTAAAACTTACCGCGCCGGGTATTCCCGATATTTACCGCGGGTGCGAGTCGTGGGATTTTTCGCTGGTTGACCCCGATAATCGCCGCCGCTTTAACATGGATGTACCCCAGGCGATGCTGGAGGCCACGCGATCCAAAACGCTTTCCGAGCTCTTGACGCAATGGGAAAATGGCGCTGTCAAGCTGCGGGTTCTTTCCGATCTGCTGCACGCCCGCATCCGGCATCCGGCGCTGTTTGGTGGCGGATACCACCGTGTGACAGTTCAGGGCAGCCACGCTTCCCACGCCCTGGCTTTTATGCGGCATACGGAAGATGAATTCCTGCTTTGTGCTGTGCCGGTTCGCGCCGGCCCGCAGCTTTTTCCGAGGGCGACGCCGCTGATCGCCCCGGAATATTGGGACGATACGAGAATAGAGCTTGGACCAGAATTTTCCGGTTTTCAATGGCGCGAGGTTTTTACCGGCCGTCTACACACTGCAAAGAACCTGGCTTTGGGCGACTTGCTTCACGACTGGCCTGTTGCGGTGCTGATAGGATCGCGCATAGGTGAGATTCACAATGAGTGAAAATCTGGCTGTCCGGACAGTTTTTCTATTTCGGCACGTTTCCGTTCGACATGAGCCGGATGTCCATAATTGCGCTGCCCGGAAATGGGGGTGGATTCTATCCGTAGCGAGAATGTCCCGTTCCTCAACCTGATTGGGCGCTGGGATGACAAGACGTTATGCACTGCGCGATGGTCGCTGGAACGGTTTCCAGCTTGCCATCACTTATGAGCCGCGCTGACTCAAGCTCTCGGATGATTACAGCCTCGATACGGCCCATCTGCAAATCTAGGCCGCCAGCCCGCGCGTGCAGTACTCCCTATCACCGAAACCGGCTAAAATCCCATTTCACGACAGCGAGCGTCGTCAAAGCGATGGGCAGTCCTGTGGCCTGTGTGCTGACCTGGCTTGATCAGGAAACGGCGACACTCATGGCGGAGACAGGCGCAGGACCTACGTCAGCTCACCCTCTTTTAGAGGCGGAGCACTTGATCCGGCACCTATTCCGGATCAGGACATTCCGCGGCCCATTCGGTCGGCTCGACTGCAAAGGCACGGCCACCACCACCAGGATAACGGCCTGCCTGCAATGCTGCCATGTCAGGTACAACACCGCTGAAATCCGTATCGACCTCGTAGACGCCCGGCTCGAAACCGGTCGGAGCCCCACGGCTATAGACCGTGACCACAAAGGGCTTGCGGCCGGGCGGGGTGGCCAGCATGACCTTTTCGCGCCCCATCGATACACCGGGGTACTGCGGGCAGCCGAGCGATTGCAGCGTGACACCACGACTGCGCAACGCGCCGGTGACGTTGTATCGGCCCTCCGAGCCTGGCTCTTGCCAATCAAAGCGAATGCCCGCTGCATTCAGGGATACTTCAACACCCGCAGGCATGGCCGTCCCTGATACCGGAACCTGCGCTTGCGGGCGCGACGCCTCGCCATCGGCTAGACTTTGAGCGAGTATGGCGTCCACCATCGGTCCCGCCGCCACGGCCCATCGCCATTTGACTTGGCATTCACCACGCGCCCAGGAAGCCGCAGCAGGTTCGCGCTGCACCCGTTCCTGTTCACAAGCATCAAGAAAAGCGGTTTCGGTCTGGACGACCGGAAATGATCCCGTCTGTGCCGCTGCGCACCCGGCGCTTGAGATCAGCACCGCGACCGTGATCAACGAGAGCGTTTTCATGCCACACCCCCGAGCGACACCTTGGCGTTTGTGGAGAGGGCCTCGCGAAGATCGCGCTGTAGTGCCTCGGCACAGTCGAGCGTCAGGCCACCGCTCAAAACCGTTTCATCGCTGCCCGCGCGCGTGCGCAAACTGACGAAGTAGGACCGCTCGATCATGCGCCTGTTCAGTATGCGTGAGATCATCTCGAAAGAGGACCTGCTATAGATCAGCCCGCCATCCGGCGTCCGATGAATGACCAGTGGCGGCTCGTCCGTATTGACCCGGCTTCCCTGCCGGACGTTGAAATCCACGATCTCGCCACGCGGCCAGGTTTTGCCGCCGCTGCGGACCGCATCATCCGTGATTGTGATTATGGCCGGTTGCCGGTATCGCGCCCCGATCGGGAAAGCGAGCAATCCCATGATAAGGGGCATCAGCCCGAAGAAAGCGATAAACTCCAACGTCTCCACATTCATCAGAAAGGCCACCCCCACTGCAATCGCGGCCAGCGCCGTCAGCGAGGGCCTTGCCGGGGTTACGTTGAAAATGGTTTGGCCATCCGATTCAGATCGACGGAAGCGGCTTCGGCCCCGATTGCCGAGCGTTAGAACGAAGCCCAGCAACCCGAGCTTCTTTGCCAGGAAAAATCCTACCACGCCCAGCACCACAAGAAGAATAAGACCTATGCCCATGGTAAAACCACCCTCCTAACAGCACATAACCGGCGGTCCCATTAGACGACCGGTACCTCTCACGAATACGCTTGTCAGGTTTTGGTTTCGTCCCCTGTTTAGGGGAGAAATCAGGCGCGATGATCAAGGCCTGCAACACTGCGGGCGATCAGTGCCACGGCTTCTGCCTGCCGATGCG
>JAUSQH010000038.1 GCA_030652895.1 Alphaproteobacteria bacterium | reverse complement strand
TTGTATACCGGCAAAAGGAAGAGCTCTACGATACAAAGCAAGATCCGTATTGTCTCACGAACTTGGCTTATGAAAAAAACCACGCGGAGACACTGGAGAAAATGCGGAAGACACTACATTCTCATATGCAAAATTCAGATGACAACATCCTTTTTCAATTCGAAAAGGAAATTCTTGACTGAATATTGGATTCCGTAATTGACGCAACAAAAGGTATTATTTTCCCCGAAACTGCGGCTTACGCTTCTCCATGAAGGCACGGCGCCCTTCCTTGTAATCGTCACTTTCAAAACAGGCCTGCACCAGTTGCTCGCAAAGGACGGCGTCAAAGCCCTCGGGTTCTTTCTCTATTTCAAGCATGGCCTGCTTGGCCGCACGCAGCGTCAGTGGCGCGTTGGCGGCGATCATACTGCACAGGTTGCGCACATGGGCGTCTATATCTGAGTCCTCCGCACAGCGATTGATAAGCCCCATAACGAGGGCTTCTTGCGCACTGAATTGACGGGCGGTAAAGAATATTTCGCGGGCAAATCCGGGGCCAACGAGATTCATCAACGTGCGAATACCCCCATGCCGGTAGCCGAGGCCAAGTTTCGCCGCTGGAATGGCAAAGACCGATTCCTGCGTTGCAATGCGCAAATCACAACCAAGCGCAATGGCCATGCCGCCGCCGATGCAAAACCCGCGTATCATCGCAATGGTGGGCAATGGTGAACGCGCCAGCCGCCCCGTGGCGCCATCGACAAATTCTTCGTAAGCCAACACAGCTTGCGGCGTAGCGCGATGCGTTTCAAATTCGGAAATGTCGGCCCCCGCCACAAAGGCCTCATTGCCCGCCCCTTTTAGCACAATGACGCGGATTTCAGCGGAGGATTCTATTTCATCCAGCATACGCGGCAGGGCCTGCCACATATCAATTGACATTGCGTTGCGCCGTTGCGGATGGTCAAAGATAATCCAGGCAATAGGACCGTCTTTAACAAGCTGCATTCGGTCGCTGCCGTGACTCATGCGTGGTTTCCTTTTTCGATTGTCAAATAACGCCACGGTCGCGAAACCCGGCAATCTTATCTGCATCATAGCCATAATCAGCCAGAATTTCGTCGGTATGTTCGCCCTGCGCCGGCACAGGCCCGGTTATCTGAAATCCTGTACGGCTCAGGCTAACCCCCTGCCCGACCAGCTTGATTTCACCCATTTCCGGATGCTGCACGGGAACCGCCATACCCGTATGTTGAACCTGAGGATCTTCAAATACCTCTTTGATATTATTGATTGGTCCGCTTGGCACACCGGCTTCGTTAAACGCTCGCACCCACTCCGCGCTGGTGCGGTGAATGACAATGTCTTGAATAATGGCATTTATGGCGTCGCGGTTTTTTGATCGCGCCCGAGGCGTCGCATAATCGGGATCGGTCAACAGGTCGGGACGTCCAATAGTTTCGCAAAACCGCTTGTAAATTGCGTCACCGGTTGCGGCGATGTTGATGTGGCCATCACTGGTTTTGAATACGCCGGTTGGAATACCTACCGGATGGTTATTGCCTGCTTGCGGCGGCACGACACCGTCGACTAGCCACCGGGCGGCCTGAAAATCCAGCATCGCCACCTGCGCCTGCAAAAGTGATGTCTGAACCCATTGCCCCTGCCCGGACTGCTCACGTTCCAGCAGCGCAATCAGAATACCCTGTGCACAATACAGGCCGGCCGTCAGATCAGCCACGGGAATACCGGCCCGCACCGGCCCCTGACCTGGCAGACCGGTGATAGACATCAGTCCCCCCATGCCCTGCGCCACCTGATCAAAACCCGCCAGCTCCCCATAGGGTCCATCCTGGCCAAAACCCGAAATACTGGCATACACCAGACGCGGATTGACGGCCTGCAGTGTTTCATAATCAATGCCCAGACGGTGTTTAACGCCTGACCGGTAATTTTCCACCAGCACATCTGCGTTACCCACCATGTGTTTCAGGATCGCCACACCTTCGGGATGCTTCAGGTTGAGCGTCATGGCGCGTTTATTGCGATGCAGATTCTGAAAATCCGAGCTATTGCGCGCGCCGCCCAAACCATCATCCACATGTGCGGTGCGCGGCGCTTCAATCTTGATGACGTCCGCGCCCCAGTCAGCCAATTGCCGCACCGCCGTAGGCCCCGCACGAACCCTTGTCAAATCAAGCACCTTGAAGCGAAAAAGCGGCCCGGCCCTATTCTTTTGCGTTGTCCGCATCCAGTTCGCTTGCCTCCTTGTTCGAAATAGGGCATTTGCCGTTTATCAACACCTTATCGATACTGAAGGTAACGTGACATCGCAACAGCCTATATCGTTTAGTGTTACCGCGACGCCTGTCGAAGATATCGACGAGCTTTCGGTTGAATGGCGTGAACTTGAAAGCCGTTCCGCAGAATATTCCTTCTTTCTTTCCTGGCACTGGATCGGCAGCTGGCTGCGTTGCCTGCCCACAACAGTCAAACCCTTGATATTACGCATCAGCAATGGCGCGCAGACCGTGGGCCTTGCTGTTCTTGTAGAGGGCACGACACCTGTTCTCAGAATATTCGGTCTGCGACAAATTGCTCTCAATGAGACCGGTGACCGCGAACTCGATACTATAACCGTCGAATATAACGGGGTTCTTGCTGCCGCCGGGCTGGAGAATGTCGTGACGACGGCTGGTTTGGAATGGTTGCTACAGGACGGCGTCCCCAACCAGTCTATTCAATTAGGCGGCATTGACACGCCTCTGACCGGAAATGCGATTGCCCTTGCCTCTGCACATGGGCGCCAAACGAATCAAATACGTTTATCGCTCGCCCCCTATGTGGATTTGGCCGCTATTCGTGACAGCGGTGAGGAGTATTTATCACATCTCAGCCGGAACAGCCGTCAATCAATGCGCCGCTGTCTCCGCTATTATGAAAGTACCGGGCCACTCGAATATCACACGGCCACGACACCGGATGAGGCTTTGTTTCTGTTGGATGAATTGCAGGAGGCGCACCAGCTATACTGGCAGTCTCGTGGCAGGCCTGGGTCATTTGCCAGGCCCTTCTTCAAACAATTTCACACAGAATTAATCAAAGCGGCGTTTGCCGGCGGACACATAGAAATGGCCCGGATTTCCGCGGGGGGCAGTCCCATTGGATATCTTTATAATTTTGTCTGGCGGAAAATGGTATATGCCTACCAAAGTGGGTTCCACTATACTGATGAAGGTTTGGCCAAACCCGGGTACGTTTCGCATTATATGGCAATCACCTACGCGCTTGCGCGAGGGCGAAGTCTTTATGATTTTATGGCGGGTGATAGACAGCACAAAACCAGCCTGTCTACACGTGAACGAAATCTGGTCTGGCTGCAATTGCGCCAACCCGTTCTGGCGGTTAGACTGGAAACAGCTATAAAATCACTTCTCGCTGCGATTTATAATCGTTCGCTTCAGCGACCAAATAAAAATGAATCATAAAAGGGAAGCGGAAATCATAAGTGAGTATTAAGCCTAAAAAACTTCTGTTTGCCGATGATTGGTTCCCGATTACCGAGCTCACCGATTTACAACCCCAACTGTTGGTGGTCGTTGATACCGAAGAGGAATTCGATTGGGATGCTCCGTTTAGTCGCAAATCAATTGGTGTTAAATCTATTCGCCGACAGTCCAGTTTACGTGAAATTTACCGGCGCTTTGGTGTTCGTCCAGTCTATGTGGTTGATTATCCTGTCGCCTCGCAGCCAGCCGGGTATGAGCCGTTGCGCGAACTACTGGAATGCGACGAATGTGTCATCGGCGCCCATCTGCAGCCCTGGGTCAATTATCCCGATGAAGAAGAAATCAATGAATTCAATTCCTATCCGGGCAATTTGCCGCCAGAACTGGAGCGTCGCAAATTAGAGGTTCTGACTGATAAAATTACAAAAAACTTTGGACAGCGTCCGGTCATTTATAAGGCTGGGCGATACGGACTTGGGGCGGAAACATTCCATACGCTGACGGATATGGGGTATCAGGTCGATCTGAGCCCCGTGCCTTATTATAATCTGCTCAATAGACACGGGCCCGACTTCGGCAGTATTCGCTCACATCCCTACTGGATAGGCAAGGTGGGCGGGCTTTTGACCGTTCCACTGACCCGGGACTTTTATGGCCCTTTGCACCCTTTTGCAGCACCCATTGACCGGTTTCTGGAAAAACCAATCGTGCGGTCGCTCAAGATACGTGGATTATTATCACGCGCACGTTTATTGGAGCGCAGCGCCTTAACCCCCGAAGGGGTGCGAGTGGAAGAATATACCAAACTTGTCGAGGCTATGATCGCCCGTGGCCACCGTATTTTCAGCCTCACCTACCACAGCCCATCACTCGAACCCGGGCACACACCCTATGTTCGGACCGAGGCTGATCTGGCGCTGTTTATCAGCAGTATTGAGGAGTTCCTGGAGACATTCATGAACCGCTTTGGCGGCAAACCCACGGACCCTCTGAGTTTGCGCAAACTTCTACGTAAGCGCACCGGGGCTGAGGTGTGATCAAGCCAACTGATTTCATTCTATTTTTCAATTAACGGACTGATTGACACTTCAAATCGGCCATTGCTCACCTCGACAACTTGCGCTGGAACCCGACCAGTTGCGATAGCTCAACGATCTGAGCAGTTTAAGTTCTTCCCATGTTTTGCCCGAGACGTCATTCAAGAATGATAAATTTTATTGTTTTGCAATAGGCGATGAGGCGTGTAGACTTTTTCCACCACAAAAAAACCTAAAAACAAAAAGAGGGAGGACGTGGGGCATGCCAGATTCACAGCGTGCAGATATTGGCGGGACTCTTTACCAGTTAATGCGTCTGATGCGGCGTTATTGGCATGACGGTGTTGTCGCCTCACTTGATATGACGGGTCCCCAGTCTATCGTCGTTGCCGGCCTGAAATCCCTTGGGGACGGTGTTAACCAGACTGAGCTGTCAACTTTCCTGGCCATTCATAAGGCGCCATTGGCCTGTATTATTGATCAGCTGGAGCAAAAAGGTCTGGTCGAACGGCGTCTTGATCCGCATGATCGCCGCGTACGCCGCATTTTCGCCACTGAGCTGGTTCGGGAGATTCATCCTCGGATGGAGCTG
This sequence comes from Alphaproteobacteria bacterium, assembly GCA_030652895.1. Lineage (GTDB taxonomy): Bacteria > Pseudomonadota > Alphaproteobacteria > UBA11222 > UBA11222 > UBA11222. The sequence continues at coordinate 5,524 of JAUSQH010000038.1, read as the reverse complement.
GTCATGGACAGTCTGAACGCCAGCCTGACCGAGGGCCTTTCGAACGCCGACATGCGAACTATTGATCGAGGGCTCGAAACGATGCGGGATAATCTGCTTATAGGACTGGGTGAAAATCGAATCGTCGCCAATATGGACGCCGAATTGATCTAATCACCCGCTTGCTCCATCACCTTGTGCTAGCTATAAGACCCGATAGAGGTAACGAGCTAATACAAGGAATGCGTAATGGCGATTGAACGTACTTTTTCGATAATTAAACCCGATGCAACGGCCCGTAATCTGACAGGCAAGATCGTAGCCATGCTGGAAGCCGCAGGGCTGCGTGTTGTGGCGCAAAAGCGCCTGTATATGACGCGCGCGCAAGCGGAGGGGTTTTACGCGGTGCATAAGGAGCGGCCATTTTTTGGTGAGTTATGTACCTATATGACCTCGGGACCGGTTGTTGTGCAAGTGCTTCAGGGCGACAACGCAATCGCCCGCAATCGCGAAATCATGGGTGCAACGGACCCGGCAAAAGCCGCCGACGGCACCATCCGTAAAACATATGGCGAAGGCATTGAGCGCAACTGTGTGCATGGTTCCGACGCGCCGGAAACTGCTGCCGAGGAAATTGCATATTTCTTTGCACAGACAGAGATTGTCGGCTAATTATCTGAAATAGTTGCTGTTTCCTCCGAAACAGCAACTTTCCCGGCGGCGATTAGGCGCAGCGCTTCACGATAGCATTGATGCTCGGCCCGCCGTATGCGGTCATGCAGGGTCTCGCTGGTGTCGCCCGCCTTGACTGGCACTTCAACCTGCAACAGGGTCGGGCCCGTGTCCATTTCCGGGCGCACGAAATGGACGGTACAGCCCGTAGTCTGGACGCCCGCCGCCAGCGCCTGTTCCACTGCATCAATCCCCTTAAACGCAGGCAGCAGGGATGGATGGATGTTTATCAGCCGGTCATGCCACCGATTCACAAAGCCAGGTGTGAGCAGCCGCATAAAACCGGCCAGACAGACGAATTCCACTCCCGCCGCCCGCAGGGCCGTATCAATCGCGGCGTCGAAAGCCTCGCGTGAGGTATAGTCCTTGTGCGAGATTACCGTAGCCGGGATGTTTGCTTGCCGCGCGCGATCAAGCCCGCCAGCATCGGCGCGGTTCGAAATCACCAGGGTAATTTCGGCCGGATAATCTGGCGTGGTGCACGCGTCGATCAGCGCCTGCAGGTTCGTTCCGGATCCGGAAATAAGTACGCCAGTTTTTAGCCGCCTGCCCTGCATTGCCGCTCAGCCCGCCATCAGGCTGGCACGGTAGATGGTTTTCGGGGCGCCGCTTCCCGCCGTCAGTTTGCCAATGGGAAAAACAGTTTCTCCCCCGGCGGCCAGTATAGCCATCACCGCTTCCGCTTTATCCGGGGCGACTACTGCCACCATGCCCACACCGCAATTAAAAGTTTTCAACATTTCCGAGTCGGACATGCCGCCGGTGCGTTGCAGCCATGCAAACAACGCCGGCAATGACCAACTGGCCAGATCCACTTCCGCCATTAGCCCGTCGGGAAGGACGCGCGGAATATTCTCGGTCAGCCCGCCGCCCGTAATATGCGCCAACCCTTTGACGCCCCCCTGACCGATCGCCGCCAGAGCGCTTTTGACATACAGTTTTGTAGGGGTCAGCAGAGTTAACCCGAGTGTATGTTCCGACTTAAATGGTGCGGGATCGTCCAACCCGATTCCCGCCTGATCAACCAGCCTGCGAACCAACGAAAACCCGTTTGAATGCAAACCACTAGAGGCTATTCCTAAGAGCATATCTCCGGCCGCAATGTCTGCGCGCGGTAACGCCCGCCCCCGCTCCACGGCTCCTACGCAAAAGCCTGCCAGGTCGTAATCAGCATCCTGGTACATGCCAGGCATTTCCGCCGTTTCGCCGCCGATCAGCGCACAGCCGGTTTCCTGGCAGGCCAGCGCAATACCACTGACAATCTCCCGGCCCGTTTCCACATCCAGACGCCCGGTCGCGTAATAATCGAGAAAGAACAGCGGCTCCGCCCCCTGCACCACGAGATCGTTGACGCACATGGCAACCAGGTCGATACCGATGGTGTCATGCCGCGCCAGCTCAATCGCAATACGCAGCTTGGTTCCCACCCCATCCGTGGCAGCCACCAGAATCGGATCCGTAAACCCAGCGGCCTTCAGATCAAACAGACCTCCAAAACCACCAAGCGACGCATCGGCGCCCGGCCTGCGTGTGGCCCCGGCCAGTGGCTTGATGGCGTCCACAAACCGGTTACCTGCGTCAATATCGACGCCCGCATCCTTATAGGTTTGCCCATTTCCGGGTTTCTGGGAAGAGTCATGATTGTTCATTACAGACTTATACTAGCGATTTCCGCCAAGTGAAAGTGGCGCTTGGTGGATCTCGCGCGGCACTCCAAATTGTATGGTGAGAGTATTGTGGGTAAAATTTTCGCCATATCAGGTGCTGGTGTCTACCGGCAAACATGCGCATTATTGCGCCATCGCATCCGGTATGATTCAGCTATAAGAAACGCGCGGGAAACAAATCCCGCGCGCGTGTAAACAACTCAGCAGATGGGCGACTATTCCGCCGCCTGAAGCAGGTCCATCAACGGTGCGCCGGGCAGCTTCTTGACTTGCGGCATCACTTCTTTGGCGAACAGGCGCATACTGGCTTCCGCGTCCTTATAGGGCATGCCCGCATAGCTGAACACGCCGTTATAGGCGCCAGCGCCAGTGCGCGCGGTGAAGTTCCTGATACGCTCATAGCATTGTTCCGGCGTGCCATAGACCTGTATGCTCTTGAAGAACTCAATGGTGGCGTCAACATTGTTCGCCACATGCTCCTGCATGGAGGCGTAGCTTTCATAGCCTTTGATGTTCTTCAGGTGATCACCGGCCATTTCATAGTGCTCGATCACGGTTTTGTAATAGCCGCCAATATATTTGTGCGCCATTTCCTCTGCCCGGTCGGCATTCTCATCGCAATAGGTCCAGCCGCCCAGAATTGGCGGCGGCGCTTCATGGCCATTCACTTCACGGAAAATCTTGCGGTAATCGACAAGTTCTTTTTCCACATGTTCCCACGGCTTTTGCGGGATGATCAGAATGCCAACACCAAGGCGTGCCATGATCTGCGAGCTTTCCGGCGAAACGGCGGCGGCATAGGTGCGCCCCTTGAACGTCTTGAATGGACGCGGGCGAATATCGCGCTTCGCCTGCTTGATGTGCTTGCCGTTAAATTCGCAGGTGCCACTTTCCAGGCCCTCTAAAATCATCTGGGCGGATTCAGTGAAATATTCGCGGCTGTTATTCTGATCGCGGCCAAAGCCTTCGAACTCGACCCGGCCAAGACCGCGGCCAATGCCCAGGATCATGCGGCCATTCGACAGATTGTCGAGCATCGACACTTCTTCTGCGACGCGCATCGGATCATGCCAGGGCAGCACGATAACCATTGAGCCGAGCAGCAGCTTGTCGCTCTTGCCCGCGAAATAAGACAGGAACTGCACCACGTCCGGACACATGGTGTAATCGGTGAAATGATGCTCAACGCCCCAGATCGACTGGAAGCCAAGCTCCTCGGCCATCAGGCCAAGACGAATTTCCTCATTGTATACTTTCTGATCCGAAAGTTTCGGATCGGTACCCTGAAACACCAAAGCCAAGCCGACATCCATCGCACATCTCCCTGTTTTCTATGACTGATACGAAATTTGACCATATTTGGAGTGGGAAAGCTATGGTTTTTGGGGGAAGCGAAATAAGCACTTGCAATTCCCTGTCTGAGAATTATATATATGCAATAGGCATATATATAATTCTTTATATTATGATTTGTATATATGCCATTAGCGGATACCAATGGAGAATCAAATGATGCATAAAATCATTACAAACCAGTCAGAGTGGCTACAAATTCGTCCTGAGTTCAAAAACGCTAGCAGCTATAGAATGTTCAGTAAGAATTATAGGTTCAACCCAAAAAGCAAAATTTTCAGAACCGGGCGTCCTGTAGACGATGTTCTTACGCGGTCCACAGGAGTCCGGCGTCAAATTTTCGATCAGTGTCTTCCTGATGGATCAACAGTAGAAGACGTGAACGCACAGACGACCAAATTCCCAAATGGTGAACGTGATGCGGATATTTTTATAGGTCTTTACAAAGGATTTATTCAGTTAGATGTCTCCGAATTCAAAAATGATTTGGAATGCCAAATGACACAAACCACGATCTTCATGAACAACCGCTCACAGGCGGTACGCCTGCCTAAGCAGGTCGCATTTCCCGAAGGTGTGCATCAGGTGGAAATCATCAAGATTGGCCATAGCCGGGTGATCAGCCCGGTTGGGCGACGCTGGGATGATCTGTTTCTTCGAGGCCCCCGCGCGTCAGATGATTTTATGAGCGAGCGGATTGATCTTCCAGCCGAGGTACGCGAGTCCCTCTGATGCTGCAATACATGCTTGATACGAATATTTGCATTTACGTAATCAAAAACTATCCGCCGGAGCTTTTAGAACACTTCAATGCAGTAGCCGGGCAATTATGTATGTCCGCCATCACGCTTGGTGAACTGCATTATGGCGCCGAGAAATCCGCGCGGCGATTACAAAACCTGCAAGCAATCGAACATTTCTCAGCGCGGCTTGATGTTCTGCCATTTTCAGCAAAGGCCGCTGTCCATTATGGACAGGTGCGCGCGGAACTCGAACGCGCCGGAACGCCAGTGGGTCCGCACGACATGCTGATCGGCGCCCATGCCCGCAGCGAAGGCCTGATCACCGTCACCAACAACCGGCGCGAGTTCGACCGTATTCCAGGATTGCGCGTCGAGAACTGGGTGTAACAATCAGTCCACCAACTATTCCGCCGCCTCTTTCAACAGCTCCATCAGTGGTCGGCCCGGCAGTTTTTTCACTTCCGGCATCGCTTCTTTAGCGAACAGGCGCATGCTGGCCTCGGCATCGGCGATGGGCATGCCGGCATAGTTGAAAAAGCCGTTATAGGCGCCCGCGCCGGTGAGTTCGGTGAAGTTCTTGATCTTTGTGTAGCACTGCTCCGGGGTGCCATAGACCTGGATGCTTTTGTAAAATTCGACGGCGGCGTCGACATGGCCGGTGATGTGCTTGTTCATGCCCGCATAGCTTTCATAGCCTTTGGTGTTATTGAGATGGTCGCTGGCCATTTCATAATGCTCGATCGCGGTGCGGTAATAGCCGCCAATATATTTCGTGGCGATTTCCTCGGCCCGGTCCGCGTCCTTGTCGCAATAGGTGAAGCCGCCCAGAATCGGCGCGGGCGCCTCGGCGCCATTCACTTCGCGGAAAATCCTGCGGTAATCGGTCAGTTCCTTCACCACATGCGCCCAGGGTTTTTGCGGGATGATCAAAATGCCAACGCCCAGTTGCGCCATAAGCTGCGAGCTTTCCGGAGATACGGCGGCGGCATAGGTGCGGCCCTTGAAGGTCTTGAACGGGCGCGGGCGGATGTCGCGCCGCGCCTGCTTGAT
>JAUSQH010000036.1 GCA_030652895.1 Alphaproteobacteria bacterium | reverse complement strand
CTGTCGATCAGCCAGCGGTAAGCCTGCAGCAGTGCCGCGGGGCCAAGATAACGGTCGCCGGTCCACCAGTAGCTGGGGCTGCTGCTTGAGCAGCAGGCGCACAGAATGCATTCATAGAGGCCGTCCAGTTTCTGGCGGTCTTCATAACTTTGCCGCCATTCCTTTTGCGGTTCGGGCGACACGGTCTGCAGGTAAGGCTTGATCGAGGCGTATTGCGCATAGAAATTGTTCAGGTCCGGCACCAGATCCTTGACCACGTCGAGATGCGGCAGCGGGTATACTTTCACGTCGCCACCGATTTCGTACATGCCCTTGGTGCAGGCCAGGGTATTGCCGCCGTCAATATTCATGGCGCACGAACCACAGACGCCCTCACGGCACGAGCGGCGGAAGGTCAGCGTCGGATCAATCTCGTTCTTGATCTTGATCAGCGCATCCAGGACCATCGGGCCGCAGCTGTCGGTGTCGATTTCATAGGTGTCGAGGCGCGGATTTTTATCGTCATCCGGACTCCAGCGGTAAATATGGAACGTGCGGATATTTTTCGTTCCGGCGGGGGCCTTGAAGACATTACCCTTTTCGACCTTGGAGTTTTTTGGCAGTGCAAATTCGACCATTGCAATGTGTCCTTAATAAACGCGCTTTTTCGGTGCGATATATTGAATGTCGTTCGACAGGGTATAGGCGTGCACCGGGCGGTAATCGATGGTTACCTTGCCGCTTTCGTCCAGCCAGCTGAGGGTGTGCTTCATCCAGTTGTCGTCGTCCCGGTCCGGATAATCTTCACGCGCATGGGCCCCGCGGCTCTCCTTGCGGTTTTCGGCGGAGAACACGGCGACCATCGACTGGCGGATCAGATTATCAAATTCCAGCGTTTCAATAAGATCCGAATTCCAGATCAATGAACGGTCCGAAGTTTTGATATCGGTGCGCGCGTCATAGACTTCGCGGATCAGCTTGCAGCCTTCTTCCAGCACTTCGCCGGTGCGGAACACCGCGCAATTGTTCTGCATGATTTTCTGCATGCGCAGACGCAATTCCGCGGTAGACGTGCCGCCTTTTGCGTAGCGGGCCGCGTCCAGTCGCGCCAGCGACATGTCCGCGGAACCTTTTGGCAGTTCGCGCTGCTTTTCGTCTTTTTTGATCACTTCCGCTGCGCGTTGCGCGGCCGCGCGGCCAAACACCACCAAATCGATAAGTGAATTTGAACCCAGGCGGTTTGCTCCGTGCACGGATACACAAGCCGCTTCGCCTACGGCCATCAGGCCCGGCACGACAGAGTCCGGATTGCCGTCGCGCAATGTCACGACCTCGCCGTAGAAATTGGTCTGCAGGCCGCCCATATTGTAATGCACCGTGGGCAGCACCGGGATCGGTTCCTTGGTCACGTCGACGCCGGAGAAAATCCGCGCGGATTCCGAAATTCCCGGCAGGCGCTCATGCAGGATGGCGGGATCAAGATGATCCAGATGCAGATAGATGTGATCCTTGTTCGGGCCGACGCCGCGGCCTTCTCGGATTTCGACGGTCATGGAACGGCTGACCACGTCGCGCGACGCCAGATCCTTGGCGGATGGCGCGTAGCGTTCCATGAAACGTTCGCCGTTGGAATTGGTGAGATACCCGCCTTCACCGCGCGCGCCTTCGGTAATCAGACAGCCCGCGCCATAAATGCCGGT